>JAKEGQ010000118.1 GCA_022615475.1 Candidatus Methylomirabilota bacterium
ATCGGGAACGCCTTCGGATAGACGGACTGCCGGTTGCCTACGCCCGCGCTGGCAGGCACTGGACCCCCTGGCGTGAGCGGCTTGCTTTAGTCCACGGCAGCGGATGCAGCGCCGACTCCTGGCGGTACCAGGTGGACGGGCTCTCACGGCATTTCGAGGTAGTGGCCCTGGACCTGCCGGGGCATGGCGCTTCCGAGCCGGTGACCGATCCCTCCGTCAAGCGGTATGCCACGACGGTGAGAGGGCTGCTCCAGCGAATTGCAGGACGAAAGGTCTTTCTGGCGGGCCACTCGATGGGCGGGGCCGTTGCGCTTCAGGTCGCCCTGGAACACCCGGAGCTGCTCAAGGGCTTGATCCTCGTCGCCACGGCGGCCTACCTTGATATGCTGGCGCTGACACCCGACATCCTCCTGTGGGCGGCGGCCACCATGCCCCATAAGTTCAAGGGGATGTTCTTCTCGAGTCTGGTCACGAAGGAGGCGCTGGCCATTGCACGAGATGATGTCCGGCGCTGTAGCCTAGAGACGGTCTTGGGCGATTTCGCCACCTGCCGCAATTTTGACTTCAGGGGCCGCCTGAAGAGGGTCAGGCTGCCGACGCTGATCCTCTGCGGAAGCGAAGACCGGGTAACGCCCGTGCGGCACTCCGAGCGACTGCACCAAGAGATATCCGGATCCACGCTGAAGGTGATCGAGAAGGCCGCCCACATGCTCCCCCTCGAAGCGCCCGTCGAGGTCAACGCCGCTATCCGGGAGTTCGTCCGAAGGGTCTAGGGTCGACCTGGGTCGTGAGTGCTATTTCGACTTCTTCTTCTTGGGCTTGAGACCCAGGGCCTTGATCGCAGCCGCAGCGTCAATAACTCCGTACCCCAGGTCGTAGTCCCAGCCGTTGCCGTCCAGGTCGCGGGCGGTGCGTTGGAGCAGTCCCTTTAATTGAGAGGGGCGGCGCTTCTTGGTGGAGACCTTCTGGCGAATTGCTGCAGCCACCCCGGCAGCGACCGGGGACGCAGCCGAAGTTCCACCATCGGCCGGGTAGACACCAGAGCCCCGGAAGTGACTGTACGCTGCGAGATCGGGCTTACGGTTATACAGCCCTCCCGGTCCCTGGGAAGAGTAGCCCAACCGGCGATCGGTCACGGTGACGGCGGCCACGGTCACCACGTCGGGGTGCGAGTTTGCGCCATGGATGCTCGCTCCAGGGCCGCTGTCCCCGGTGCCACACCGGCCATCAGGACACTCGGCGCCACAGTTGCCCGCCGCAAAGAAGACGTCTGCGCCCGCCGCCACCAGGCTGACTACGATCTGGTTGAAGGGGTGCCCTGGATTCGCGCTGTAGTTCTCCGGCGAGCCGATGGGGGCGTCCTCAGAGCGATCGAACATGCCCCAACTGTTGTTGACGACGAGCGGGCCGGGCTCGCGTCCCAGCTGATCCCTGAGATCGGCGAAGGCAGCGATGGCATCCGACAGAAAGGCGGTCCAGGTCCCGGCCTGAGATTGAAGCAGGGCGTAGTCGAGGATGCGCGCCTCGGGGGACGCGATGCGGACGTCATGGGCCACCATCGTCCCATGATCCGGAGGTGTCGAGCCGGGCACGTACCCCGGAAAGGGGGCCCAGCCCCCGGCGACCGGGATGCGGCTGCCATCGATGCCGGTGTCCACCACCGCCACACGCACCCCCCGTCCGGTGAGGCCCACTTGGCGTAATTTCGCAACGCCCAGCTTGCGGGCCACATCACGCTCCCGGCCGATCGGGGGGTCACCACAGTAGGGCGAGGGAAACGGGGCGACCGAAGGATCGGCAAACACCCCGACCACATCCAGCGCGCGGTCACGTCGGAGCCGCGCGATCGCGTCTTCGTCCTCGAACTCACACCGCACGCCGTACGTGGTGACCGCCTCAACGTCGCCATAATTGAAGCCTCGGGCGGGGGGTCGTTCCGTGGGGGGGGCAATCCGGCCCAGGACTCGAACAGGATGGTATCTCTCATCAAACACCATGCCGCTGACTTTAACCGCGGTCTCGAGCAGGGAACCCACCAGGGCAAACGATCGGCGGATCCACGCCTGCTGCAATGGCTGCAGACTCCGGAGTAACACGATGCGGCGATGCACCTTTTCCTCCCAGCGTCAATGAATCAGGACAGCGACGGACTCACGAGTGCCTTGTGCACCTCGTTGGCCCGTGGTTCGTCGCTGACGCGAACCAGAATCCGCTACCGGGACAGCGGCTGCTGGCGGGTATCGGAAAAGAAACGGATCCCTGGGATCTGCTCGGCTTTCGATCGCGCCTCGGGCGTGGCCGTTCCGCGCACCACGTACCGCCCGAGCTTCGGGTCAATGAGGACGGGCCCGTAGCCGCCGTCGAGTTCGATGCCTGTCCCTTCGAGGAGCTCACGGATAGTGGACATATCCAGTCTCTGGCCCGGCCGGTCCACCTGAATAATGAAGCGGGTGACAGATGGGGGTTGATTCATCGCCTGACTTGTGGTTTCTCAGACCAACCTATACATAATACATATGCGGAAATTCGCCTCTCCGCTTATGGGCATTGTATGGTCGGCCGAGAATCGAGTCAAGGTTTCTCCGTGACGGAATACACTGAATCGCGGTGAAGGGATTCAGATGCGAGGTTTGCGCAGGTTGGGGTTTGGGAGGTCGGGGACCATTCTTCACGCCACAGGCCGTGAGAAGCCAAACGACCACGAGGAGGACGATGACGACGGCCCTCATTTCTTTCCCGCTTCCTTCTTGAGGTCGGCCCGGGCCGCCAGAATGGCTTTTCGCACCTGTTCCGGCGCCGTGCCTCCAACGACGCCGCGTCGCTTGAGAGACGCTTCGATGGTGATGAAATCGTGGAAGTCCTTGTCGAACAGACGGGAGTATCGGCGGAGTTCATGGACCGAAAGCTCTTCGAGTCGCTTCTTGTGCTCGATGCAGTACCGCACGATCTTGCCGACGACCTCATGGGCTCGGCGAAAGGGAAGTGCCTTGCTCACGAGGTAGTCGGCGGCATCAGTGGCGTTCAAGAATCCCTCTTCCGTCGCCTGCCGCATGCGATCGGCATTCACCCGAAGGCCTCGGACCAACGGGGCGAGGACCTGCAGCGTCCCGCGCAGTGTATCTACCGCATCAAACACCCGTTCCTTGTCCTCCTGGAGATCCCGGTTGTAGCTCAAGGGAAGGCCCTTCATGGCGGTCAGGAGCGAGATCAGGTCGCCAAAGACCCGCCCCGCCTTCCCCCGCGCCAACTCGGCGACGTCCGGGTTCTTTTTTTGGGGCATCAGGCTCGACCCAGTGGCGAACGCCTCCGGGATATCGACGAAGGCAAATTCCGCCGACGCCCACAGAATGACCTCCTCGCAGAGACGGGACAGGTGCATCATCGTGATGCTCGCGGCCGCCAGAAACTCCAGGGCAAAGTCACGATCCGAGACAGCATCGATGCTGTTTCGCGAAACCTCGGGAAACCCCAGCTCCTCTGCGAGTGCGACCCGGTCGATCGCGTAGGCGGTCCCCGCCAACGCCCCGGAGCCGAGCGGCATGACGGTGACGCGCTGAAGACTATCGCGGAATCTTGCCGCATCGCGACGGAGCATTTCGACATAGGCCAGCAGCTGATGGGCCCAGAGGATCGGCTGGGCTCGCTGCAGGTGCGTGTAGCCCGGGATGATCACGTCGAGGTGCGCCCCGGCCTGCTCCACCAGGGCCTCCTGCAGCGCACGGATTTCGCGCACGATCTCATCGGTCTCGGCCCTGAGATACAAACGGAGATCGAGCGCCACCTGCTCGTTCCGGCTCCGGCCGGTGTGAAGCTTGCCGCCCACCTCGCCGATCTTTTCCGTCAGGCGCCCTTCGATGTACACATGGATATCTTCGTGTGCCGGATCGGGGTCGAGCCGCCGTTCGTCCAGCTCCTTCTTAATCTCTTCGAGGCCCCGAATGATTCGCCCTGCCTCGACACCGGTCAGGACGCCCGCCTTCATCAACGCCCGCGCGTAGGCGATCGATCCCTGCACATCGTACGGGTACAAACGCCAGTCGAACGGGATCGAGGCCGTATACGCCTCGACCTGCGTATCCGTGCCCACCCCGAATCGGCCACTCCATACCTTTTTGGCCTTCGCCATCGCTACTTTTTTCCTTGCCGCCGCATGGCTCTGAGGCGCAATCGGAGGGCATTCAGCCGGATGAATCCTCCGGCGTCTTTCTGGTCGTACACCCGATCGGCCTCGAAGGTGGCCATGGCGCGATCGTACAGGGAGACAGGGGACTTTCTTCCCACCACAGTGCAGTTGCCCTTGAAGAGCTTGAGACGCGCGGTCCCGGTGACGTGCTTCTGGGTCTCGTCGATCGTCCGCTTCAGGACCTCCATCTCGGGCGAATACCAGTACCCGTAATAGACCAGCTCGGCAAAGCGAGGGATCAGCGCATCCCTCAGATGCATGACCTCGCGATCCATGGTGATCGATTCCACCGCCCGATGGGCCACCTGCAGCACCGTCCCACCAGGCGTCTCGTACACCCCCCGGGACTTCATCCCCACGTACCGGTTCTCGACGAGATCCACGCGACCGATGCCGTTCTTGCCCCCGACCTCGTTCAGTGTGGCGAGCAGCCTCGCCGGCGAAAGCTTCCGCCCGTTCACGGCGACGGGGAGCCCTTCGGTAAAGCCGATCTCGACATAGGTCGGATGGTCGGGAGTTTTCTCCGGAGCAACCGTCAGAGTAAACATCTCCTGGGGCGGCTCCCGCCAGGGATCCTCGAGCACCCCACCCTCGAAGCTGATGTGAAAGAGATTGCGGTCACTCGAATACGGCTTCTCCGGCGTCACAGGGACGGGAATGGCATGCCGCTTTGCGTAGGCCACAAGGTCGGAGCGAGAATGAAGATCCCACTCCCGCCACGGGGCGATGACCTGGATCGCGGGATCCAGCGCCATGTACGTCAGCTCGAACCGCACCTGGTCATTCCCTTTCCCGGTGGCCCCGTGGGCGACCGCATCCGCCCTCTCCCGTCGGGCGATCTCGATCTGCTTTTTGGCAATGAGGGGCCGAGCCATGGACGTCCCGAGCAAGTATCCCCCCTCATAGACCGCGTTGGCCTTGAGGCAGGGGAAGACGAAATCGCGGACAAACTCTTCTTTCAGGTCGGCGACGTATACTTTGCTCGCTCCGGTTTTCCGCGCCCTTGCCTTCGCGTCAGCGAGTTCCTCTCCCTGACCGAGATCGGCACAGAAGGCGATCACGTCGCACTGATACCTCTCAATGAGCCAGTGCAGGATCACCGAGGTATCAAGCCCGCCGCTATAGGCCAATACGACCTTGTTGATCTTCCCCATGGGCGCCCGACAACCCAATCTCGCTAGGCGATCGTTCCCCTAGTGCTTCAATTTCACAAATACGGTTATGTATTTACCTCTCCGAGGCACGCACGATCCGGGTCAGTGTCTTGAACCATCCTTGTCTTGGTGTTTGCGCCGGTCTCCCAAGGAGCATGACCAGGATGGCCTTCTGGACATGGAGGCGGTTTTCCGCCTGATCGAGGATGATGGAGTGCCGCCCGTCCATCACCTCGTCGGTAATCTCCTCCCCGCGATGGGCCGGGAGGCAATGCATCACCATCACGTCCTCGTGGGCTGCCTTCACCAGCGCTTGGTTGATCTGGAAGCCTTGAAAGTCGCGCATCCGCCTAGCCCGTTGCTCCTCGTGGCCCATGCTGGTCCAGACGTCCGTATACAGCACATCTGCATCGCGGGCCGCCTCGGCCGGATCATGGGTGATCTTGAGCGTCGCCTGGGTCGCCTCGGCCTCCGCCCGCGCCTTGGCGAATACGTCCCGATTCGGTTCGTACCCAGGGGGACAGGCCGCGACAAAGTGGATCCCCATCTTTGCGGCCCCAAAGAGCCACGAATTGCACACGTTATTGCCATCCCCGACAAAGCCCACCCGAAGCCCCTGAAGTCGCCCCCGTTTTTCCTGCAGCGTGAAGAGATCGCCGAGGACCTGGCATGGATGGAGCAGTTCGGTGAGGCCGTTGATCACGGGGACCGTCGCATACTCGGCGAGCAGCTCGAGCAGCTTGTGGGTGAAGGTCCGGGCAACGATGCCATCCACCCATCGGGAGAGGTTTCTGGCCCCATCCCCCACCGTTTCTCGCTCGCCCAAACGGATATCCTGCGGGTCCAAGTAGATCGCATGTCCCCCGAGCTGGGTCATAGCCACCTCGAACGTCACCCGGGTTCTGAGTGAGGGCTTTTCAAAAATCAGGGCCAGGGTTTTGCCCGGCAACAGGGGGTGGGGCTGGTTCTGCTTCAGGCGGTGTTTCAGATCCGTCGCCAGATCGAAGAATCCCTCAATCTCCCCTCGGGTCAGATCGCGGATGGAAATGAGGTCTCGCTTCACGCGGTCACCTCGCGGAGGACCTTGTCCAGGATGCCGGCCGCCTTCGCCACCTCTTCCTGACTCACGATGAGGGGCGGGGCAAACCGGATGACCTTTTCGCCCGCATTGCTTAACAGGAGTCCCGCTTCGAGACACCGGCTCAGGACCGGTCTCACCTGTCGATCAAGCTCCATGCCGATCAGCAGCCCCCTCCCCCGCACGGTCTTCACCGCGGCATGGCGGTCCTGAATGGCCCGAAGCTCCTGTATCAGTCGCCCGCCCATCTCTTCCGCCCGGCTGACAAGCCCCTGCTCCAGGATCGTGGTGAGCGTCGCTATGGCAGCCGCAGTGACCAACGGATTCCCCCCGAATGTCGCGGCATGGGTGCCGGGGGTGAAGCTCGCCGCCACCGCTTCGGTAGCCAGCATGGCCCCGATCGGAAGCCCGCCGCCCAGGGCCTTGGCCAGCGTCATGATGTCCGGTGACGCCCCCCAGTGTTCGTACGCAAAGAGGTGGCCGGTCCGGCCGATGCCGGTCTGGATTTCGTCGAGGATCAGGAGGGCCCCCGACTCATCGCAGAGCTTCCGAAGTCCCTGAAGATACCCGGCCGACGGGACACGGATCCCCCCTTCTCCCTGGATCGGCTCGACCAAGATGGCTGCGGTCTCGGGACCGACAGCCCGCTCGACCGCTGCCAGATCATCGAAGGGGACATACCGGATGCCGGGAAGGAGCGGCTCAAAGCCTTGCTGATACTTGGCCTGGGCCGTGGCGGTCACGGTGGCCATTGTCCGCCCGTGGAAGCCGCCCTCCATGGTGATGATCTCGACCCGCTCTCGACTGCCGCGGTCCTTGGCGTACTTCCGGGCCAGCTTGATGGCCGCCTCGTTGGCCTCGGCGCCGCTGTTACAAAAGAAGACTCGGTCGGCAAAGGAGTGCTGGCACAGGAGTTCAGCCAGGCGGATCTGGGGACTGATGTGATAGAGGTTGCTGACGTGGAGGAGTCTTGCCGCTTGAGATGTGACGGCCTGGACGACGGCCGGATGGCAGTGGCCCAGGGCGCATACGGCGATCCCGGCGACGAAGTCGAGATACTCCCTCCCCTCCACGTCCCAGACCCGGCACCCCTCCCCCCGCTCGAGGACGACGGGGAACCGGGTATAGGTATTGGCCAAGCACCCGCCCGCCCTGGTCATCCATTCTTCCGTCTCGGTCATCGATCCAGCCTTCTAGCACGCCCCTCAGGCGCACACTTCGGTTCCGATCCCCGCGGCAGTGAAGAGCTCTAAGAGCAGCGCATGGGGGATCGTGCCGTTGATGATGTGGGTCTTCGTCACCCCGCCTTCCAAGGCCCGGAGGCAGGCCTTCACCTTGGGAATCATCCCCTGCGAGATCACCTGCTCCTCCAGCAGCTTCTCGACCTCACCCCGACTCAGGGTAGAGCACAGCCGTCCGTCCCGGTCCAGGATCCCATCGACGTCGGTGAGAACGATCAGCTTCTCCGCCCCCAGGGCCGCCGCGATCTCCCCCGCGGCCAGGTCGGCGTTGATGTTGTAGGTGGTCCCCTCCTCATCCGCGCCGGTCGGGGCGACCACCGGGATAAACCCGGCCTCTTCGAGTGACCGGACCACCGTCGGGTTCACGGCGACGACCTCACCCACCAGGCCCAGATCCACCAGCTCGGTCTCCTCCCCCTTCTTCCGGCTGTGCCTGACCTTTCGGGCCTTGATAAAGTTCCCATCCTTGCCGGAAAGCCCGACCGCCGGACTGCCGCTCCGGCTGATCAGGCCGACGATCTCCTGATTGATGCTTCCCACCATGACGGTCTCCACGATCCGCATGGTCTCGGGATCGGTCACCCGGAGGCCGTCGACAAAGGTGGGGGTGAGTCCTGCCTTCGCCATGGCCTCTCCGATCTGGGGACCGCCCCCGTGGACGATGACCGGCCGCATGCCGACGTAGCGCATAAGGACAATGTCCTGCGCCACCTCGGCCTTCAACTTGTCCTCCGCCATCGCGGCCCCCCCGTACTTGACCACGATGGTCTTTCCGAAGAAGTGCCGGATGTATGGGAGGGCCTCGATCAGGATCTCGGCCTTGGCAACGGGTGACTCGTGTCGTGGCTCACTCATTACGCTGCTCCGCAGCGGGTGTTACGTGTTAGGTGTCGAGGGGGCTATTTCGAATTTGGGATTTCGAATTTCGGATTTCAAGTCCACTCGCCTTCAAATTCGAAATTCGCAATTCGAAATCCGAAATCTCTGTCCTCTCGACTCTCAACTAGAGGATGTAGCGGCTCAGATCCTCATCCCGTATGATGTCCTGGAGCTTCTCCCGGACATAGCCGGCATTGATCTCCACCTTGACCCCCTCCATGTGCGGGGCCTCGAAGGAGACGTCCTCCAAGAGGCGCTCGATGACAGTGTAGAGTCGTCGCGCGCCGATGTTCTCGGCAGTCTTGTTGACCGCCGTGGCGATAGTAGCAATCTCCTCGATGGCATCCTTGGTGAAGCTCAGATCGACCCCCTCGGTGGCCAGCAGCGCGGTATACTGCTTGGTAAGCGCATTCTCCGGCTCGGTCAGGATCCGGACAAAATCCTCTTTCGTGAGACTCTTCAGTTCCACCCGAAGGGGAAACCGACCCTGCATCTCCGGGATCAGATCCGCGGGCTTCGAGACATGGAAGGCCCCGGCCGCAATAAAGAGGATATGGTCAGTTCGAACCATGCCGTGCTTGGTGCTCACCGTTGAGCCTTCCACGATCGGGAGGAGGTCTCGCTGCACCCCTTCTCGGGACACGTCCGGGCCGTATGCCCGCTCGCGACCGGCAATCTTGTCGATCTCGTCCAGGAAGACGATCCCGGAGTCCTCCGCCCGTCGGATCGCCTCGGCGACCACCTCGTCCATGTCGATCAGTTTCTGCGCCTCTTCCTGGGTCAGGATCCGTCGGGCCTCCCCGACCTTCACGCTACGCCGCTTCATCCGGCGGGGCAGGAGGTTGTCCAGCATCTCCCGCATCTGATCCATCCCCTCCACCCCCGCCCCCGGGACCACTTCAATCATCGGGAAGGCCCGGTCCCGGACGTCGATCTCTACCATCCGATCATCCAGCTTGCCGTCCCGGAGCATCTTCCGGAATTTCTCCCGGGTCTCCTGAGGGACGGCCTGGGGCGCCCCCAATCCCATCGTTGCCGTGCCACCGCTGCTCGGGGGGACGAGCAGATCGAGGAGTCGCTCCTCTGCCAGCTCAGCCGCCCGCTCCGCCACCACAGCCGTTCGCTCGCCCTTGACCATGTTGACGGCGATATCGACCAGATCCCGGATGATGGAATCCACATCCCGGCCGACGTAGCCTACCTCCGTGAACTTGGAGGCCTCAACCTTGAGGAACGGGGCCTCGGCCAACCTGGCCAAACGTCTGGCGATCTCGGTCTTGCCGATGCCGGTCGGACCGATCATGATGATGTTCTTGGGCGCCACCTCGTCCCGGAGCTCAGGGGGAAGCCTCTGCCGTCGCCACCGGTTCCGGACCGCAATGGCGACCGCCCGCTTGGCCCCATGCTGGCCGATGATGTACTTGTCCAGCTCGGCCACAATCTGTCTGGGGGTCAATCGGTCCATAGTCTCCCACCATCCGATGTCCGGAAAATTTCGAATTTGGGATTTCGGATTTCGGATTTAAGCCGCGGTTCTCTCAAATTCGAAATTCGCAATTCAAAATCGTTCGACTGAGGCTCACGACTCGAAGTCCGAAATCGCACTTGCCTCTCGACCCTCGACTTGCCCTGAGCCTTTGTCGAAGGGCTCTCGACCCTCTGCCCACTCACTAGAGCTCCTCAATGGTGATCTGGTCATTACTGTAGACGGACAATTGCGCCGCGATCTGCATCGACTCCTGCATGATCGTCTTGAGATCAAGGTCGGTGAATTTCACGAGCGCTCGGGCTGCTGCGGCCGCATAGGGACCGCCCGAGCCGATCCCGATAATCCCGTCATCCGGCTCGATCAAGTCTCCGGTCCCGGAGATGATGAAGGAGTGCTCCTGATCGACCACCGCCAGCAGGGCCTCGAGTCGTCGCAGAACGCGGTCCGTCCGCCAGTCCTTGGCCAGCTCCACCGCCGCCCGGGGCAGGTTCCCGTGATACTCCTCCAGTTTCGCTTCGAGCTTAGCGAAGAGGGCAAAGGCATCGGCGGATGCCCCCGCAAACCCCGTGACAACCTGGTTGTGGTACATCCGCCGGACCTTCCTGGCCGTCTGTTTCATCACGGTCTCGCCCAGAGAGACCTGGCCGTCGCCTGCCACGGCAACCCGCCCCTTGTGGCGGACCGACAGGATCGTCGTCCCTTTGATCTTCTGTTCACCGCTCACAGTTGACCGCCTCAGGACCAGTTCAGGGTTGATCGTTCATGGTTCGTGGTCTGAGAATCATCGTCCCCAAACTCTGCACGCTTCTCCCTGAACTCTGAACCATGAACCCTGGACCATGAACCCCCTACGCTTTGGGATGGGCCTTGTCATACACCGCCATCAGCTGGTCCAGATTCACATGGGTGTAGCGCTGGGTCGTGCTCAGCCTGGCATGGCCGAGCAGCTCCTGGATGACCCGCAGGTCGGCCCCCGCCTGCAGCAGATGCGTCGCAAAGCTATGCCGCAGCCCGTGAGGCGTAATCGCCTTGCCCATCCCGCTCTTCTTCAGATACTTCTCGAGAAGCCGCTCCACACTCCGGGAGGTCAACTGACCTCCCCGACGATTGAGGAAGAGCGGGGTCCGGTGGCCACCGAGGCGGGCAGAGCCCGCCGTCCCCACGATCTTTCCGCCCTGCAGCGACTCTCTCACCGCCAGGTACGCCTTCAGGGCCTCTACGGCGGGCCGCCCGATGGGGACGATCCGCTCTTTTCTCCCCTTGCCCCTGACCTTCGCCAGGCGCTGCTCGAGGTCCATGTCCTCGACGGCGAGATCCACGAGCTCCCCCACGCGCATCCCCGAGGCGTAAAAGAGCTCCAGGATCGCCCGGTCCCGGATGGGGATCGGTGATCCGCCCTGGGGCGTGGCGAGGAGCTGAAAGGCCTGATCCACCGTGAGATGCGAAGGGAGCGGCCTGGGAAGCTTGGGCGTCGTGACCAGCCTTGCGGGATTCCAGGTGAGAAGCCCGCGACGGCAGCAGAACTGACAGAACGAACGTAACGCTGCGACCCTGCGAGCCAAGGTCCTCGGGGAGAGTCCTCGACTGCGTAGCGAACCCATAAACGCCCGGACCGTCAGCGGGTCGATCCAGTCCAGCGGTATCGCCTCGGACGCCTCCGGGTGCATGCGACGAACAAACGCGAGGAACTGGGTCAGGTCAATCCGGTAACCGCGGACGGTCTGCGGAGAGGACCCGTCAGTTTCCAGCTCCCGGAGGTACTGTTGGATGAGTCGTTGCACCGCCGCCCCCGTAGCGACTGAGGGGATAGCTCGATGCCGCTATCCCCTCGGCACTGCACGATACGGCCTGCGGCTTGAAAGATCAAGCAAAAATTCGCGCCCAGGCCTCCATGGCCTTGGAGGATCGCTCGGCCAGTGCGGCCTTGCGCTCCCGCCGATCACGGACGACAACATCGAGGGGCGGTAAGAGACCGAAGTTCGCATTCATCGGTTGGAATCGGGTGGGATCTGTCGAAGTCACATAGGTGAGGAGCGCCCCCAGCATCGTATTGCCCGGGAGGGTCACGGGTTCGAGGCCCTGGACAAGCCGGGCTGCGTTTATCCCCGCCAGCAGCCCAGAGGCCATCGATTCCAGATACCCTTCGACGCCGATGAGCTGGCCCGCAAAGAAGAGTTCTTTATCCCCCCTGAACTGAAGCGTCGGCTCGAGCAGGAGGGGGGCGGGGATGTAGGTATTGCGATGGACGCTGCCATAGCGGAAGAACTCCGCCTGCTCGAGGCCCGGGATCATCCGGAAGACTCGTTGCTGCTCCGCCCGTCTCAGGCGCGTCTGAAAGCCCACCATGCCCACCATCTGGCCCGCCTTGTCCTCCTGGCGGAGTTGCACCACCGCACAAGGTCTCCGTCCACTCCGCGGATCCGTCAGGCCAACCGGTTTGAGGGGGCCAAAGAGGAGCGCTTCCCGGTCGCGGCGTGCCAACTCCTCGACGGGGAGGCATCCCTCAAAGAAACAGGCCTCCTCCAGGTTCTCGAAATCGTGCAGCGGGTACAGCTCTGCCTCCACGAGGGCCCGCCAGAAGGCCGTGTACTCCTCGTCGGTCATGGGACAGTTCCAGTAGTCCTCACCCCCCTTGCCGTAGCGGGAGGCGGCAAAGACCTTCTCCCGGTCTATCGACTCGGTCGCCAGAATGGGTGAGATGGCGTCGTAGAAGGAGAGAAGCCGCATGCCTTGTGCCGAACCTTCCCGCGAAGGCTGTACCTCTAGATACGCTCGAAAGAGGCATCGGAGGCTTTCGGCAAGGGGGCTCGAGGTTAAGGGACCCGTGGCAATCACGAGGGGCCGCTCGACGGGGATTCCAGTGACTTCCTCCCGGTGGACCTTGACGAGTGGATGGTCCCCGATCCGGCGCGTCACCTCGTGGGCAAAGGCGGTGCGGTCCACGGCGAGCGCCGTACCAGCCGGAACCGCGTGCACCCTGGCCGCCTGCTGGATGACGGACCCGAGGCGCTCTGCCTCGCCGTGTAGCAGGCCGGACGCACTCGTCAGCTCTTGGGACTTCAAGGAATTGCTGCAGACCAGCTCGGCCAGGAGGTCGGTCTGATGCGCCGGGGTGCTGGCAGTCGGTCGCATCTCGAAGAGACACACCGGCACGCCCCGCTCGGCGGCTTGCCAGGCCGCCTCTGCACCCGCGAGGCCGCCACCCACGATGGTCACACACGCCTTGGGTTTCACGGATCCGATTATGCCGCGGGTTTGCGGTAATTGCAATTCTCCGTCGCGCACCTGAGCTCAAGACCCTGACGGGTCCGGTGCTCGACGAGGAAAGGGGCAGCACATTGAGGGCACGGCTCAGGGATCGGGCGATTCCAGAGGACGAAGGTGCACTCGGGATACCCGGTACAGCCGTAGAAGGTCCTCCCCCGTTTGGAGCGGCGCTGGGTGAGGGCTTTACCGCA
>JAKEGQ010000119.1 GCA_022615475.1 Candidatus Methylomirabilota bacterium
CCCCCATTCGCCGATTGCATCCCGAGAAACCACTCGAGCCCGATCTCGATGGCCTGACGGATGTCCGCCCGATCCGGAAGCGCGACCTTCTTGAGGGCCATCAGCACCACGGCGCTGTCATCGGTGTCGGGATAGAAGTCGTTCCGAAACTGAAACGGCCATCCCCCTGCAGGCAGGTCCGGCCGCTTCACCTGCCAGTCCCCACGCCGCAGGATCTGCTCCTGAATCAGCCACGTGGCGGCCCTGAGGAGCGCGGGATGGTCTCGGGGCAGCCCGGATTCCACCAGGGCGTTCACCGCCAGGCAGGTATCCCAGACCGGTGAGGGACAGGGCTGCAGATGGAAGCGATCGTCCTCCTCGATCCCCAAGAGTTCGATCTCTTTCCAGCCTTCGGCCATCTTGGGGTGGTCCTCGGAGTAGCCCAAGGTGTGGAGCGCCATCACCGCATTGGCCATGGCCGGATAGATCCCCCCGAGTCCCCCGGGCCCCATCCGCGTCAAGATCCACGCCAAGGCCTGCTGCCGCGCCCGCGCCCGGAAGGGGCGGGGGGCCCAGCGCTCGAGTCCGTGAAGCAACCGATCGAGCGTGACGAAGAAGTTCTTCCACGTGAAGAGTCGCTCACTGCGGGGAAATGTGAGATCCGCCGCGGCCCGAGACGGCACGTACAGCTCATCAATGCCGGCGGCCGCCGGGATCGGACAGACCGGCTTCAGATCCATCAGGATCAGGAGGGGGACAATGACCGTGCGCGACCAGTACGAGACCTCATAGAGGTTAAAGTAGAACCACCGGGGGAAGAGGATGATCTCGACCGGCATGCTGGGGACCCCCCGCCAGTCATACTGTCCGAACAGGGCCAGGGCGATCTTGGTGAAGACGTTGGCCTTGGTCACGCCTCCCTTGGCCAGGATATTCTCCCGGGCGCGGCGCATAAAGGCGTCGTCGGGTGAGTACCCCATGAGTTTGAAGGCGAAGTAGGCCTTCACCGTGGCGCTGATATCGCTTGCGCCTCCCGGAAAGAGATCCCACCCCCCATCGGGGAGCTGCTTGGCCCTCAGGTAGTTCGCCGCCTTGCGCTCCAGGTCCCGATCCACCCGGCGCAGGAAGTGGCGGAGCATGATGTACTCCGAGGTCAGGGTGCTGTCCGCCTCGAGTGCGCCGGACCAGTACCCTTCGGGATGCTGCAGCCTCAGGAGATACCTCTGCGCCCGATGGATGGCCTTGTCGACCACCTGGACCAGGCCGCTCTGCTCCACCCTCCTACTCCTCCTCCTGCTTGACACGCATCTTCTTGACCAGCTCATCGAAGGATGAGGTCTGGATGATCTTGTTGAACTGAGACTGATAATTGTTGACGATGCTCACGCCATCGATCACGACATCGAACATCTCCCACTGCGCCTTGGGGCGCCGTAACTGATAATCGACCGGCAGTCGGTCGCCCCGCTTGTCCACCATGACCGTCTTGACCACGGCTCGCGTCCCGTTCACCGTCTCCCCCGCATAGGTAACCTGGTGATCCGGCAGTGAGTTGAGGACCAGGCGGCTGTAGGATCGCTCGAAAAGCTCTCCGAAGAGAGCCACGAAGGTCTGACGCTGCCCCGAGGTTAGCTTGACCCAGTGCGAATCCAGCGAGCGCTCCGCCATCTCCGCATAGTTGAAGCGGGAAGCGATGAGTCTCCGGACCTGCTGTCTCCGCGCCTCTTTCTTTTCCGGGCCCTGCAAGGCGGGATCATTGAGGATGCGTAGCGCACTCTCCAGGGTATCCCGCACCCGATCGACGGGCTTCCCATCACTCGCCCGCACCGAGCCCGGCAAGAGCAATACCAGCCCCAGGATGACGACCCATCTCCTCACGTCACACGGCTCCGTTGACGGGGGTGTTCCGCTTCACCCCCTGATTCCTTGAGCTCCAACGACTCCTGTCTGCTCTTTCTCACGCCGGAGCGGGCCCAGAGCAGGGCCGGAAGGACTGTCAGGGAGGCCAAGAGGATGCTTCCCACCCCCACGGCCAGGAGAGAGCCGAGACTGAAGATGCCCCGGTGGCTGGCCACCATCAGGCTTCCAAAACCCGCCATGGACGTGGCGGTGGACAGAAAGACCGCCCGACCGGTGCTGTTGGCGATGATAGAACCTGTCCGCCCTTCCCACTGATACCGCTTCACAATCTGGAGCCCATTGATGATGCCGTAGCCCACGATCAGGGGGAGGAAGATGAGATTCGCCAGATTGAAGTTGATGCTGAAAAGCTCCATGAGACCCACGGTCCAGGCGCTCCCCACAACGAGGGGAACCAGGGCGAGCATCAGATGCGAGACGCTGCCGAAAGACCAGAGGACGACCACCAGCATAGCAATCCCGGCGTAGAACCCCCCCAGAAGGTACCCCTTCTCCATGCTCTGCCCATGCTCCCAGGCGGTGATGGGATCACCCAGAGCAGCCGGGTCCACCGACCGCACCTCCCGCACGAATCGTTGGACGGTTTCCCGGCCCCAGGTATTCCCCTCGGGAAACACCTTGAGGAGATAGGTCCTCCCGTTGCCGATAAACCGATCGACGAGCTCACGCGGAAGATCTGCGACCGTCATCGGACGCGACACGAGATTCCTCCGGAGGATGCCGATCTTTTTCTCGAAGTCGGCAAAGAGCATGGTCTGGTACGCGGCCAGCGCCTGGCGGAGCCGAGCAGGCTCGCCCTCTTTGAGCCGAGCCCGCAGTGCATCCAGGAGTCGCCGCCCCTCCTCGAGTTCGGCATCCGACGCCGAGGTGAAGCGCTCTTTATCCCCCAGCTTGAATCGGATCCGTTCCAATGTCGCCCCGAGCCTTTCGAGATCTACCGGTTCCAGTTGCCCAAAACTGGATGGAATCTTGGCCAGAGGGGTTTCGAGCGCCTGGATCGCTCCCAGCTTTTGCTCCGGGTCCTTGGGCAAGAACGAGAAGATCGACTGGACCCGATTCACGGACGGAAGGGCTTCCAGCTCAGCGGTTTTGGCCCTCACCTCGTCCGGGGACTTGGCCAGGACGATGCCATACCACGTGGACGTCCCTTTGCCCTCCAGGAGGCGGAGCTCCCAATCCACCGACTCGGTCCCCTTTGCCTGAAGCTCCAGGAGGTTAAAGTCGAACTGAATCTTGCCCAGGGCGGGGAGTGAGGCCAAGGCAAGCAGCGCTGCCCCGGCGATGACGATCCGGGGACGGTGACTGCACCGCTCCAGGGCGGCGAAAAACTTTGCAGACCTCGAGGTAAGCCAGGCCCCCTTGCGCCGCTCGCGGAGGATCAGGAGGGCGGGGAACACGGTAAAGGCGCTGAGCAAACAGAGGAGCAGGCCACTCCCCGTGATGAAGCCCAACTCCACGAGCCCCCTGAAGTTGGTGAGGGTGAGGCTGTAGAACGCTACCACCGTGGTGAACGCCCCCGTCGCGGTGGGCCCGCCCGCCGCCCGGAAGGTGCCCTCCAGCGCATCGAAAGGATTGCGACCCTTTGCCCGCTCCTCCCCATATCGCTCCAGGAAGTAAATATTGTAGTCGACCCCCAGACCGATGAGGATCGGGACAAACATGGCGGACAGGATATTGAGAGAACCCACGGTGAGCGTCGTGAATCCCAGGGTCCAGCAGATCCCCACGGCCAGACTGAGG
>JAKEGQ010000120.1 GCA_022615475.1 Candidatus Methylomirabilota bacterium
ACCCGCATTACGCAGCAGGTCGCCGAGCAGGCCCGACTGGCGATGCACGATGCGGACCTTATCCTCTTCCTGGTAGACGCTAGGGAGGGGCTGACCCCTCGGGATCAGGAGATTGCCGTTCTGCTCCGGGAGCAGGCGAAGAAACCGGTCATCCTCGTGGCCAACAAGGTGGACACTCTGGCCCAGGTCTCCCAGACCGCCGAGTTCTACCGGCTCGGGTTTTCCGAGGTGCTGCCCGTCTCGGCGGAACACGGGACCGGGGTGGGAGAACTCCTTGATCGCATCCTCGGCCTCGTGCCGCCGGCGGAGAAGACGCTTGCAGCTGTTGAGGGCGTGACGGTAGCCGTGGTCGGGCGGCCCAACGTGGGGAAGTCTTCCCTGGTCAACCGAATATTGGGCGAGCCGCGGGTCATCGTGAGTCCTGATCCCGGAACGACGCGAGATGCCATCGATACCCCCTTTACGTACCAGGGACAACGCTATGTGCTGGTGGACACCGCAGGGATCCGGTCGCAAAGCCGCGTGGGCTATCGGCTTGAGTACTACAGTGTGCTGCGGGCCATCAAGAGCGTCGAGCGCTCTGATGTGGCCCTCATCCTGCTCGATGGGACTACGGAGGTGGTGCGGCAGGATGCCCGGATCGCCGGTATCGCGCACGAAGCGGGCTGCGCCTCGATCTTGGTGGTGAACAAATGGGACCTGGCCGAGAAGGGGGCGCGGGCCAGTGACAAGTATCTCCGTCACGTTCGGGAAAAACTGAGGCACCTCGACTATGCGCCGGTCCTTTTCGTTTCTGCGCTGACTGGCCAGCGTGTGTTCAAGATCTTCGCCGTGGTGGAACGCGTCCTCAAGGAACGGGACCGCCGCATTCCGCCCGATGAGCTTGATCTCTTCATCGGCGAGGCGGTGGCCGCCCATCCTCCCTCCTCGGCTCGGGGGCGGCCGGTCACGATCCGGTATGCCACACAGCTCGGCTCTCGCCCGCCGACCTTTGGCCTCTTCGTCAACGATCCCAAAGCCGTTCCCCCTTCGTACGCGCGGTACCTCGTGAATCGGCTTCGAACGGCGTACGGGTTCGAGGGCAACCCGATCCGCCTCCATTTCCGCAGAGGGCGCCCCTTCCGGCGGGAGAGCCCCCATGCACCGGGAGATTGACTGCCTCATCGTCGGATCGGGGCTCGGCAGCGTGACCTGTGGGACGGCACTGGCCCAGCGCGGCTGGCGGGTGCTTCTGCTCACCCCCGGAGCGCTGGAGGACTCCTTCTCCCGAATCCAGGATGGGTTCGAGCACGATCGATCCACGGATCTCCTCTGGGGCCTGGAGGAGGGTGGATTCCTCCATCCATTGCTGGCCACAGAGGAGCGGCCCCCAGTGGTGCGGCTTCAACCGGGGATCCAGGTGGTCCTTCCCTGCCACCGCGTGGGGCTCTACGGTTCGGGTCCTGATTGGGAACGAGAGCTTCGACGGGAATTTTCGAGCTCCTGGCGTGAGATTTTTGCCTGTGCAGAGGATCTGTGCCGGCTCTCTCGGGCGATCGGGGCGCAGAAGGAAGGTGCCCTCGCACGTCTCGCTTTCTGGGACCGTGGCCGGTTTAACAGAAAACGTCAGCTCCGGCCCTTTCTCCACGAGCGCGGGATTGGCACCCCTTTTTGTGACGTAGCCGAGGCGGCGGCCGCGGCGTGCTTCGCTGTGGAGCCCTCACAGACTACCGTCGCCATGGCCGCTATGGCCTTTGGTCACGCCCGGAAAGGTCTCTTTGCCCCCCAGGGCGGAACCAAGGCGTTCATCGAGCGCCTCATCCGTCGCTTCCAATCGCTGGGGGGAGAGATCCGGGGTGGGGTGGTGCGAGAGCTCACGGTCAGATGGAATATGATCCGTGAGGTCGCGACGGCGGATGGGGAACTCGTCTCTTCTCGATATGTGATATGGGAACCGGATCCGGATCCACAGGATCGGGTCCTGCATCTTGTCGTGGACGAGGCCCTAATCCCGGGGGAGATGAGAGTGAATGTCCTTCTCGTCGAGGCCGAGGGGTCGGGTGGGACTCGACCGGGTCTTCTACATCTTGCCTTGGGAGTCGTTGGGGATGCTCACGGATCGTCGCCCCAAAAGCGAGCGGTGGCGATCCGCATTCTCCGGGCCCCGCAAAAGGATCTCCTGAGCCTCCTCGATCAGGCCTTCCCGGGCTGGGCCGGGGCCCAGCTCTGCTCAGTGTCACCCCGGCAAGCGCAGCCGGAGTTTCCCCTCGCTTCACGCTGGCTCCGGCCGCGAAATCTCGCCGTCATCTCGGCCGAGAGCCCACTGGGACGTGGACTTTCGGCGGCGGCCTGGAACGGAAGTCGAGTGGCGGCGCGGCTGCTCTCCCGGTCCTGATCCCGGACAGTCGCCGTCCCCTCTCCATCCAGCTCGTTCCCGGAGAGCAGGGGTCGAACTCCCAGACGGAGGATTGTTCAGGTTTCAAAGTCTGACCCCAACTTCGACCGGCTCCGCGTGCTCAGCCGACTTCTCCAATTTGCCTTCCGCCAGGCGGGCCCAAGAGCGTAGGCAGGGAAACTGGATCTCGGCGAGCCCGAGAAGTGCCGTTCTCTCCAATGTCTCGCTCGGTCCAAGATGGATAGGACAGTTCGCATTCTCGTTAAGATGACCACGCTCTATCTGGTCTCCCCTGATCCCTCGTGGTTCGGCCCATTGACCCGAAAAACCCTTATCGGCCCGAAATCCCGTTTGGACGTCCTATCCGTAACCTAACTACTTGTCCGGAATTACGATCTCACGATCGCTTGTGTCGACCACGAATATGGCAAGCAGCTTCGCCGGAGCCGTGGTACTGGCATTCTGGCTAACCTGGTGATGATCACCCGGCTGCTCGGTCCAGCTCTCGCCGGCTTGATAAGTACGCTCCGGCGCGTCGTTCACTTTGCTGCGGATCGCTCCCTCCAGCACACGCGCATAGATGAATGCCGACGAAGGATGCCGATGGGAGGGCGATCCGCCTCCGGGCCCGTACTCAACGAGCACTGCACGCAGACTTTTGCCGGGCACGTTCGGCAGCTCGTGCTCGTAGACGAGGGTCACCTTGGCGTTCTTCTCCTTCGGCTCTTCCGCGAGGACGCTGCCGAACGGCAGGGTGGCGACAAGCAGCGAATAGAGGATGCGTTTCATGGAGCCCTCTCCCTTCGGATACACGTTCAGGCTCTTGCCAGTGAGCTGCGGAGCCATTCGTCGAAACCGATGCGGCCGAGGCGCGCCTCGCCCAAGGGCACGAGCGAGCGCTCCGCGACTCGGCCGCCGTAGTATCGGGCGTCGGGGTCACTCACCACCTTACGCGGGTCGCCGACCGCCTGCAGATACCGGCCGACGAATTCGCTGAACGGTGCTCGTTCGGGGCCGGCGATCTCGACGATGCCGCTTCGCGGCGCCGCGAGTGCCACATCGGCGACGATGGCAGCAACGTCGTCCGCCGCGATGGGCTGGAACAGGCCGGGCGAAAGCCTGACCGTGCTTCCATCCGTACTTGAATCGGCGATGCGGCCGAGGAATTCCAGGAACTGGGTCGAGCGGATGATGGTGTAGGGGATGCCGGAGGCCTCGATCAGTCTTTCTTGGGCGACCTTGGCGCGGAAATAGCCATTGTCGGGTGTCCGGTCCGTTCCGACGATGGAGAGCGCGACATGGTGCCGGACGCCGGCTGCGCCCTCCGCCGCGAGAAGGTTGCGGCCGGAGGTCTCGAAGAATTCCAGCACCGCCTTGTCTTCAAA
>JAKEGQ010000121.1 GCA_022615475.1 Candidatus Methylomirabilota bacterium
CATCCGGGGCCACCTTGAGGATCAGGCCCCCGTCTTTCGGTTTCTCCGGATCCCGTCGCACCGCCAGGTAGAAGTGTCCCAGGACATCTCTCACTAGCCCCTTGGGACGCCTAAAGCGCTCCTCGACGAGGACGGTCACCCTCCCCGTGGGATCGATCTGGAACAGGCTGCCTTTGAGGGCGGACCCCTCGAGCTTGAAGGCCGTGGCCGCCACCGTGAGCGTGTCCGCCTCGTCTCCCACCACGCCGGAGGGGAAACGAAAGCCACGATGGCTCGCGAGAATCTGCCCATCGTCCGGATGGATCCGAAAGATCGTCCCGCGGAATCCTGTCGGCGGTTCCTCCTTTTCCTCGTCCTCTTCGGCGTCGGCGTCGTCCTCGTCGCCTTCGTCGTCATCCCGCTCCTCGTCCCCTTGGCGATCTGCTTGGTCCCGGAGACCGCCCCGGGTCGAGAGGAGGAGGCGGTTGTCTCTATCCAGCGCGAGCTGCTTCGGCTTACGGAAGTCCTCCGCGACGATGGTCACGGTCCCCTCATCGCGGTCTCGCTTCAGGAGCACGCCCTGATGTCCAGCCCCCTTCTTTGATTCCCGGAAACCGTCGGCCACGAGAAAGAGGGTCCCGTCCTCGGTGCGGAGGAGGCCCCGCGCGTGCTCGAGGCGCTCGATTAGGATCGTCAAGCTCCCGTTTGGCGCCCGCTGCCACAGGCGGCCTTCCTTGCGGTCAGTGAAAAAGACCGTCCCATCCGGATCGACGGCGACGCCGGTCGGAGCACGGAAGCGGTGGACGAGAAGCTCAAGAGGGGCTTTCCCGGTCGGCCCCTTGGGAGAGTCGGCAAGGACGGGGACGAGGATGACCGCGGCCGACAACACGGGAAGGCCAAAGAGCAGAAGCGTCCCGAAGAAGCGGAGGATCCCGGATGCAGGCGCACGTCGCCCTGTCTGCCAAAATGTCACGGTTCTTCCTCAGTGAAGGAGATGTGTTGGATTGGAAAAAAATGGAGGGAGTGTTCCCCTTGTAGGCTCGGCTCTGGCGGCTGTCAAGGAGAAAAAGGACCTAGAGCGAAGGGTGGAGCGAGGTGCGAGCGAGAGACGGCGGAAGTTGCAGGTATCCGGGTGGAGGGCCAGGGGGCGAGTGTAGGACGGGGGGCGTTAGGCTTCAGAGACCTGGTACTTCGGGGCGCCCCATCCCTCCTCGGGCGCGAGGGAAATTTCGGTCCCGAACTTCTGCCGCAAGGCCTCGATCGCCTCCGCCTCTTCGGCCCGGAGCCAGGCGATCACGTCGGCATGGGCGCGGATCTTGAGGTGGGCCGGTTTCCGCTTGACCATCAGCCACTCCGCCTCCCGCAGAACCTGATGGGCGATGGAGGGAATGGCCCGGAGCAAGCCGGTTCCCCCACAGGCGGGGCAGGTCACGCTCAGGGAGCGGATGAGACCCTGCTTGACCCGCTTGCGGGTCATCTCGACCAGGCCCAGTTCCGAGAGCAGAGCGACATTCGTGGGAGAGCGGTCCGGCTTCAGGTATTCCTTGAGCTCGGCGACCACGCGGTCCCGGTGGTCCTGCTTCGCCATATCGATAAAGTCGATGATGACGATTCCCCCCAGGTCCCGGAGACGCACCTGACGGGAAATCTCCCGCGCCGCTTCCAGATTCGTCTTGAAGACGGTCTCCTCGAAGTCGTGTTTGCCGACGTAGCGACCGGTATTGACATCGATCGAGACCAACGCCTCGGTCTCCTCGATGACCAGATACCCACCCGACTTGAGCCACACCTTGGGCCGCAGGGCCTTTTCGATCTCCCGCTCGACCCCGAAGGACCGAAAGATGGACTCCTCCTCGGTATAGAGGAAGAGGTGCGAGCGCAAATCGGGAAACAGCGACTCGACAAACTCCAGACACCGCTGATATTCCGATTCACTGTCCACCACCAACCGGGTGACATCACGGGTGAAGAGGTCGCGGAAGATCCGAAAGACCAGATCGAGATCCTGTTGCACCAGGGTAGGCGCCCTGACCGTTTCGGCCCTCGCCCTGATCTGTCGCCACAGGGAGCGGAGAAACTGGAGATCGGCGGCGATCTCATCGCGTTTTCTTCCCATTCCCGCGGTTCGGACAATCACCCCCTCGGTCCCCGTGGTCAGTTCCTGAACGATCTGCCGGAGGCGCGCCCGCTCCCCTTCGCTTTCGATCTTCCGCGAGATGCCGATGTGCTGCTCGGTGGGCATGTAGACCAGATAGCGGCCCGGGAGGGTGACGTGGGAGGTGATCCGGGCTCCCTTCGTGCCCAAAGGCTCTCGGGCCACCTGGACCAGCACCTCTTGCCCCTCCTGGAGGAGCTCGTCAATCGAGGGCTGTCCCTGGCGGGGGGGTCGTTTGGGGGGCGTTGGCGGCGGGAGGCGTTCCTCCCCTTCCGATTCCTCGCCCGCCGTGAGGATCCGCTCGTAGTCCTCGAGGTCTTCGTAGATGTCCCGGACGTAGAGGAAGGCATCCTTGCTGAGGCCGATATCGACAAAGGCCGCCTGCATCCCGGG
>JAKEGQ010000122.1 GCA_022615475.1 Candidatus Methylomirabilota bacterium
GATACTACCGGCCGGACCGGGTGATCATCTCCGCCGCCGGGGACTTGGACCATGACGCCCTGGTGGATCTCGTGGCCGCCGCGTTCGGCGGGTGGGGCGGTCGTGCCCATGCCGGATTCGCCGCTCCCCCCGTCTCGCGATTGACCGCGGTGAATGCAGATCGAGATCTCAGCCAGGTGCACCTCTGCCTGGGGGTGGGTGGCCTCGCTACCGCGCACCGGGAGCGGTACAGCCTGTCGGTCCTCAATACGATCCTCGGGGGTGGGATGAGCTCCCGCCTATTCCAGGAGATCCGCGAAAAGCGAGGACTTGTCTACTCCATCTTTTCGTACAGCGCCTCCTACCGCGACGGTGGTCTCCTTGTGGTCTATGCGGGGACCAGCAGCGACCACTATCAGGAGGTGGTAGACCTCATCCAGGGGGAGCTCCGAAACATTCGGGATGAGCCTGTGCGTCCCGCGGATTTGCGACGCGCCAAGGAGCAGCTCAAGGGTAATCTCCTCCTCGGCCTCGAGAGCACCAACAGCCGGATGACCCGTCTCGCCAAGATGTACATGGCCTTCAACCGCTGCTTCGGGCTCGAGGAGATCATCCAGGGGATCGAAGAGGTGACGCCGGAGCGTCTCCGGCAGCTCACCCAGTCCCTTTTTGACGGCGGAGCGTGCGCCTTGGTCTCCATCGGCCGCATCCTGCAACCCTCTCCATCGGTCTGACCCCCGAGGGGTCTCCACTGCAATTCTGTGGGTGATACCGCCGTGGCATTGCCGCCACATGTGAGGAGGACCGAGCGATGATTCCCCGCTACAGCCTCCCCAGGATGGCTGCGATCTGGGAGCCGGAGCATCGGTTCTTGGTGTGGCTCCGGATCGAGATCCTCGCCTGTGAGGCCTGGGCGCAACTGGGAAAGGTTCCTATCCAGGCCCTGGAGGAGATCAAGGCTCGAGCCGCCTTTGATCTCGGTCGGATCGAGGCGCTGGAGCGCAAGGTACGGCACGAGGTCATCGCATTCCTCGCCGCCGTGGCGGAGCGGGTCGGTGAGTCGAGTCGCTACATCCACCTCGGCTTGACCTCCTCCGACGTCATGGACACCGCGTTGGCGTTTCAGCTCCAAGAGGCGGCTGATATCCTGTTGGAGGATTGCGACGCGCTGCTCGACACCCTCAAGACGCTTGCCAGGATTCATAAACAGACGGTCATGGTCGGTCGGACCCACGGGGTGCATGCCGAGCCGATGACCTTCGGTCTCAAGGTGGCTCGGTGGTATAGCGAGATGCTTCGGAACCGCGAGCGGCTTGCCCAGGCCAAGGCAGCCGTGGGCTACGGCAAGGTCTCCGGGGCGGTCGGGACCTATGCCCATCTCCCTCCTTCCATCGAAGCGCATGTTTGTGAGCGGTTGGGGCTCACGCCCGAGCCGGTGTCGAGCCAGATCGTCCCCCGAGATCGGCATGCCCAGTTCGTCGGGACGCTCGCCCTCATCGGGGCGACACTGGACAGCATCGCGACCGAGATCCGCCACCTGCAGCGGACCGAGGTTGCCGAAGCGGCAGAGCCCTTCGCCGAAACCCAGAAAGGCTCTTCCTCCATGCCGCACAAGAGAAACCCCGTGACGTGTGAACAGATCTCGGGACTCTCGCGGGTCCTCCGGGCGAATGCCATCGCGGCCCTGGAGAATGTCCCCCTCTGGCACGAGCGGGACATCAGCCACTCCTCGGTGGAGCGCATCATCCTCCCTGACTCTACCATTGTGCTCGATTACCTCCTCGTGAAGGCGCGGGAAGTGTTGGAGGGGCTCCAAGTCTACCCGGAACGCATGGAACGGAACATCCAGCAGACGCAAGGGCTCCTCTTCTCGCAACGGGTCCTGCTGGCCCTGACCGAGAAGGGGGTGGCCCGGGACGTGGCCCATGATCTGGTTCAGCGGAGCGCGACGAAGGCGTGGGAGAAGGGGGAGCATTTTCAGGCCGTGCTCCTCCGAGACCCGGAGGTCCTGCGGCACCTGTCGGTCGATGAGGTGGCCGCCTGCTTCGATCTGACGCCGTACCTGGAGCACATCGACACCATCTTCGCCCGATTGGGGCTGTAGGGAAGCACTATGGAGCGGCGGACGAAGATTTACGAGGGCAAGGCCAAGATCCTGTACGAGACCGATGACCCGGATTTGTTGATCCAGTACTTCAAGGATGAGGCGACGGCCTTCAACGCCCAGAAGCGGGGGATCATTGAGCAGAAGGGGGTCTATAACAATCGGATCTCCTCGGTCCTGTTTAAGTACCTGGGGCGACGCGGCGTCCGGACCCACTTCGTCAAGCAGCTGAACGACCGCGAGATGCTCGTGAAGAGGCTTGAGATCATCAAGATCGAGGTAGTCGTCCGGAATATCAGTGCCGGCTCGCTCTCCAAGCGGCTGGGCCTCCCCGAGGGGAAGCCCCTTCCGGCGCCCGTGCTCGAGTTCTTCTATAAGGACGATGCCCTCGGAGATCCGATGATCAACGACGATCATGTCCGGCTGCTGGGCCTCGCTACGCCCAGAGAGGTGAGGGTTATCCGGAAGGAAGCCCTCCGGGTGAACGACCTCCTTCGCAGGTTCCTCGATAAGCGCGGGCTGATCCTGGTGGACTTCAAGCTCGAGTTCGGGCGCCACCGGCGGCAGCTCTTGCTCGGCGACGAGATCACCCCTGATGGATGCCGCCTCTGGGACAAGGAGACGCTGGAGAAGATGGACAAGGACCGGTTCCGGAGGGATCTCGGCAAGGTGGAGGAGGCGTATCAGGAGGTGTACCGGCGGATCTGTGGCGATGCGGCATAGGGGAAGGCGGCTCGGGAAAGGTTCTCCTCGTCGTCGGCGAAACAGCTTGAATAGGTTGCCCGTTCGCGGGTCTGGTGCAGCGCGTTGGGAATTGATGTTGCGGTCGGAAAGTCTTGTGGCGCTAGGTATCCTGGACGATTATCGTAAATGTCTCGTGTTCGATCACTCTTGGGCTGGGGCGCGGGTTTCGCCTTCCTCCGAGGTCGCCCTTCCCCTCGCCGCCGGGAGGTAAAATCTGAGGGTAAGGAGGGGCGGTCGGCCCTCCCCTCGCCGTCTGGAAACTGGCTCTGCCGCGGACAGCTGACCGCTGACTGCTGAGAAGCTGACATGATACGCGCGAAAGTGTATGTGACGCTGAAGAAAGGGGTGCTCGATCCGCA
>JAKEGQ010000123.1 GCA_022615475.1 Candidatus Methylomirabilota bacterium
CGACGGATCGCGGAGATCGCGGCCTTCATGGCCAAGACGGTGGATCCGGCCCTTGAGGGAGCCGTCCGCCGAGCCGCCACCCTGTGCAAGGCGGACCTTGTAAGCGGCATGATCCGGGAGTTTACGGAACTGCAGGGCGTGATGGGCCGATACTACGCGACAATGAGCGGGGAGAAGCCGGAGGTGGCGGCCGCCATCGAGGAGCACTACCTGCCGAGATATGCGGGGGATGCCCTTCCGAAGTCGAAGGGCGGTGCCCTGGTCGGGATCGCCGATCGTATGGACAGCATCGCCGGCTGCTTCGGGATCGGGATGATCCCGACCGGTTCTGAGGACCCCTACGCCTTACGCCGGGCGGCCCTCGGCCTCATCCTCATTCTGGAAGGACAAGGGCTGTCCATCTCGCTCTCGGCCCTGGCGAAGCAGGCCTTGGAACTGCTCAAGGACCGCATCACCCGGCCCCGGGCCGACGCCTTGAGTGACATCCAGGGATTCCTCCGAGTGCGGTCTGAGGGGGTCATGATCGATCGGGGCATCCCGGCCGATGTGGCCGCTGCGGTGCTTCAGGCCGGCTTTGATGACATCCCCCGGGCCTTCCGGCGCGCCCATGCTTTGGCAAAGGCCAAGCAAGACCCTGGCTTTGCCTCGGTGATGGTGGCCTTCAAGCGGGTCGCCAATATCCTTCCTCCCGGTTTTGCCGCCAGGGTCGAGGAATCCCAGTTGCGGGAAGAGGCGGAAAAGGCACTGTACCGTGATGTCAAGGCCCTGCAAGGAGAAGTGGCTCGCCTGACGGAGAGCGGGGAGTACGCATCGGCGCTCAAACGGATTGCCACCCTTCGGCCGGTCGTGGATCGTTTCTTCACTGATGTTTTGGTGATGGCTAAAGACGCCTCGATCAGGGAGAATCGCCTGGCCCTCTTGGCCGAAACGGCCAGCCTCTTCAGTCGAATCGCCGACTTTCGCCAGATCGCCGTCTCCACCTAGCGAGCATCACTCGACCCCCGGACGGGCAGGGTACCGCTTCGGGGGGCTGGCAAGTTCCTTGCAGTATGTCTAAGGGAGAGGATTGTGGAAGAGTTACCACGTCACGAAGCTGTGGAAGCATAAGGTAACATATGGTAATATGCGGTAAAAGGAGGGGAAAATGGCCAAGCGGTTTATGACACTCTTCATCATAGCCAGTGTGCTCGTGGGGATATCGGGATTGGCTCAGGCCGGAACATGGCGGGGGGACTTCGAGAGGCGGGGTACCATCGACTATCCGCTGTTTCCCATCTATTACCTAATCTATCCGATCGGCTGGGCTCTGAATACCGTGATTTACCGGCCGGCAACCTACGTGGCCTGCACCATCCCCGAGGTCACGGGCTGTATGCCAGAGGATCTCCGCGCCCTGGGATTGGACGAGAGCTACCAACAGGTGGAGGAGATCTACCAAGAGGCCCCCTCGCAATAGATCCGGAACCGAGGCACGCTTCCGCCGCCTCAATGGGGGGTGCAGGTCCATCCGCGGGAATTTCATGGCCCCTGGCGCGGAAGCGCCCGACCCATGATCGTCCGAGTTGGCCGAGGCGCCGGCCCGGAAAAATTGCGTGCCACCCAGCGGCGGATGCTGGCCCCCCATCACACCCGACAAGGCCTCCTGCCCGGGGAAGAGGGGTCTCCGCAATCCGCAAATCCCCTGTCGAAGGGCTTGACGCCCTGAGAGGGTGGGGGGTAATATCCCCGCCCAAGTCAAGCCATTCCCGCAGCTGAAAGATTCATGAAAAACCAGGCAAGAAAATCGAGTTCCCGCTTTTACGAGCTGTACTGCATCGCCTGCGGGAAACGGGTTCGCGAGGAGGAGTCAACCACCCGCTGCCCAGGCTGCCGAAGCCCGCTGGAGGTTCGGTTCGACTACGACTTCATCCAGTCCCGGCTCAACCGGTACTCCCTCAGGAATTCCCCCATTAAGGCGATGAAGTATCTCGATTTCTATCCCATCGAGAATCTGAATCGGGTGGTATCGCTGGATGAAGGGGGGACGCCGCTCTACCGCTGCCGGAGGCTGGGAGAGGCCGCCGGGTTCTCTCGCCTCTACATCAAGAACGAGGGTGCCAACCCGACGGGGGTCTTCAAGGACCGCGGGACCATGGTGGAGCTTTCCAAGGCCAAGGAGTGCGGCGCGGAGGCGATCTGTGTCGCGTCCACCGGCAACATGGCCGCCTCCGTCGCCGCGTATGCCTCCATTGCTCTGTTGCCCTGCTATGTGCTGGTGCCCGAAGGGACTGCGATCGGGAAGATGGCGCAGGCCTTGAGCTATGGGGCGCGGGTTCTCCAGATCCGAGGAACGTACAATGACGCCTTTCGTCTCACCGAGGAGATGAGTGAGCGGTATCATTTCTACCTGGCCGGGGACTACGCCTTTCGCGTCGAAGGACAGAAGTCCCAGGCCTTCGAGATCATCGAGCAGCTCGACTGGCGGGTCCCGGCGGTCGTGATTGTTCCCATGGGTTTTGGGACCAACATCGCCGCCCTCTGGAAGGGCTTCAGGGAGTTTTACGATATGGGGCTGACCGACCGCCTCCCCCGCCTGATCGGGGTTCAGCCCGAAGGCTGCAGCCCCATCGTGACCGCGTGGAGTCAAGGGCAGGAGAAGATTACGCCTGTCGAGCGGCCCGACACCGTCTGCTCTGCGGTGGCGGCGGGCGACCCCTTGGATGGGCCCAAGGCGTTGCGCGCCATCCGGGAGTCGGGGGGGTGTGCGCTCACGATGAGCGACGGAGAGATCCTCGAAGCCCAACAGTTGCTGGCCCGACTTGAATCGATCTTCGTCGAGCCCTCGGGTGCCATTCCGATCGCCGCCTTGCAGCCCTTGCTCGCGACCGCACGGGTACAGGCGGACGAGGTGGTCGTCTGTCTCGCCACGGGCAATGGCCTCAAGGACCCTCGGTCGGCCCTCAGGGCCCTCCCGTCGCCGGCAGCCATTGAGCCCTCCATTCAGGAGGTGGACAAGTTTCTCAAGCTCAAGCTCTACGAGATCCGGGCCGCCGGGGCTAAGAATGGCGACCGGAACCTCTTTACCGACGTCCCCTCGAAAGAGACCCTCTCCGAGTTGGTCAACAAGGAGTTCGGCATCCGCCTCACCCCCGACTACGCCCAGCGCGCCCTGGGCCTCGTGGAGGATTTCGTCAACAAGGGCAAGCCGGTCACCAAGGCGGATCTCCAGTACATCCTGGAGACCACGCTCAAGGGCGCATCCGGCGAGGGAGTCCTGAAGGTGGAGGACTTCCAGGTTACGACCACGCTCCACGGTCAGGCTCAGGCCAAGGTCTGGGTGAGCTTCGGCGGGGAGCGGCTCGAGTCGAGCGGGGCGGGGGTCGGGCCGGTCGATGCGGTGATCAGCGCCCTCAAGGCAGCGGCCAGTAGCCGGGGGCGGATCTTCTTCGAGTTGATCGATTACCAGGTGGCGATCAACGCCCCGGGGACCGATGCCTCTGTGGAAACGACGCTGGTCCTCAAGGACGCCAAGGGGAACCGGATCGTCGCCACAGGGACCTCTCCCGATATCATTGTGGCCTCAGTCCAGTCATTCGTGGACGGCTACAACCTCCTGTGGGCCCGCCAGACCGATGGACCAATAGAGCAATAGAGCGGTGGGGCCGGTGGCCGCGGAGCCCTCGCGAGGCATCAAGCCTGGTTCCCCTCGGGGGGAGCAAAGCCGTGGCGGAGCGTGTTCTCCGTGATGGTCCTGGGTTCCATGAACTGCAGGAGATAGTCGGGCCCGCCGGCCTTTGAGCCGATCCCTGACATCTTGAACCCTCCGAAGGGCTGCCGTCCCACGATCGCCCCCGTGATCTTTCGATTGATATACAGGTTCCCCACGCGGAAGGCCGCCTTGGCCCGCTCGATGTGGGCGGGACTTCGGGAGTAGAGGCCTCCGGTCAAGGCGTACTCGGTCCCGTTGGCGATTGCGAGGGCCTCCTCGAATTCGGCAGCCCGCAACACCGCCAGGACAGGGCCAAAGATCTCTTCCTGGGCGATGATCGCAGCAGGGGGGACATCGGCAAAGACCGTCGGTCCCACATAGTGGCCGGTCTTCAGGTGAGAGACGTCGGACTTCAGAACAAGTGTTGCTTCTCTCCGGCCCTGTTCGACGTAGCGGAGCACCTTGCGGGTGGCCTCCTCGTCAATCAACGGGCCGACGGCCGTTCCAGGATCTTCAGGCGGACCGACCTTGAGGCTGGCAGCTGCCTGCAAGAGGCGTGTGAGGAAGGGGCCGTGTGCCGATCCCACCACGATGGCCCGTGAGCAGGCCGAGCATTTCTGGCCGGCGTAGCCGAAGGCCGAGGCCACGACGCCACGAACGGCTTCATCGAGGTCGGCGTCCTCGTCGACGATAATGGCGTTCTTGCCCCCCATCTCGGCGATCACCCGTTTCGGACCCCGCTGACCCTTTCTCGTCTGCGCGGCCAGCTCGTAGATCCGGAGACCCACTCCCCGTGAGCCTGTAAACGCGACCAGGTCAACGAGGGGACTCGTGACCAGGTATTCCCCCACTTCTTCACCCGGACCCGGCAGATAATTCACCACCCCGGCGGGGAACCCGGCTTCCTGGAGGATCGTCATCAGATGCCACGCCATGACGGTGGACTGTTCGGCCGGTTTCATGATGGCCGCATTGCCGGTGACGAGCGCGGCAGAGGTCATGCCGGTCAAAATGGCCAATGGGAAGTTCCAGGGCGCGATGATTACGGCGACTCCCCGAGGCTGGTACAGGTATTCATTCACCTCTCCCGGCACATCTCCCAACCGCTGCACCTTTCCGAGCCGTAACATCTCGCGCCCGTAGTATTCAAGGTAGTCAATCGACTCGGCCACGTCGGCATCCGCCTCCCGCCACGGCTTCCCCACCTCATAGACCTCCCAGGCCGCCAGCTCGACCCTCCTCCGTCGCATGACCGCCGCGGCCTGAAATAAGAGCTCGGCCCGGGCTCGGGGCGATGTGGAGGCCCACCCGGGACATGCTGTCCTGGCAGCGTCCAGGGCCTGCTCCGCAGCTGTGAGGTCGGCGAGGGCTGTCCGACCGACGATCTCATCGGGACACGCAGGATTCCGCGAGACATGTTCTCGCGTGGTCCGCACTTCCTCGCCGCCGATGATCAAGGGATAGAACCGGTCGAACCGGCCCCGGACAGTGACGAGGGCCTCGTGCATGCTTCTGCGATGTTCCTCGTGAATGAAGTCGAGCTCAGGCTCGTTACGGAATGGGGGGGACTCGCCGAGTGTCGGCGGACCGGGTGCCGGGGACACCTTGCTTGGACCTGGGAACGGCCCGGGCGGTTTCAGCAACTCCTCCGGAGACCAGTGCTCGGCGAAGCTGTGTCTCAGGAACGACTCATTGGAGGTATTCTCGAGGAGCCGCCGGATCAGATATCCCATCCCCGGGATCAGCTCTCCAAGGGGGGTGTACACGCGAACCCGCTGCCCCAGCCGAACCAGGGCATCCTTGATCGGGTCCCCCATGCCGTACAGCATCTGGAATTCCAAGGCCTCCGCTGGTACCTTCAGATGCCGGGCCCAGGCCAGGGCAGCCGCGATGGAACGGATGTTGTGGCTTCCGATCGCGGAACGGACCAGATCCTCGTGCTCGAGCAGAAGGCGGGTGAGCTTCTCGAAGTTGCGGTCCGTTTGCCACTTCTCGGTGAAGACCGGCACCGCCCATCCCTGTTGCCGGGCGATGACCACCTCATAGTCCCAGTAGGCTCCCTTGACGAGGCGAACGCCGATTGAGGCGCGGCGCCGCCCGACCCACGCCAGGAGATCGCGAAGATCCTGCTCCGCGTCCTTGAGATAGGCCTGGAGCACGACCCCGACGTCCTCGCGGCTTCGAAACTCCTCCTCATCCAACAGCTCCTTGACGATCCTCAGGGTGAGGTCTTTGAACTCATACTGCTCCATATCCACGGTCACGAAGGCCCCCACCTCTCGCGCCCGCCGCAGGATGGACTGAAGACGAGCCTTGACCACCTCGACGCTCCGGGCTTGGTCGAGGGGGTTGAACTGAGAATAGAGGGAGCTGAGCTTGAGCGAGACGTTTGCGGAGGGGAATGGGCCCCGGTGGTCCCGGTCGAGCAAGGGTGAGGGCTCCCGCTGCCTGGCGTGCGGGGAGAACGCGTCCAGAATGGTGAGGACACGCCGGTGGTACGCCTCTGCCTCCTCCTCGCTGACCGTCGCCTCACCGAGCGGATCGAGGGTAAAGCCCATCTGCCGGCGCCTGAGAGCCTCGATGACCCTGAGCGCCTCCTCCATGGTGGCACCGGCGATGAATCGCCGCGCCAGGCGGTGGGCGGCGTGACGGACCGCGAGGGAAAATACCCGGCCTGCCAGGTCCAGGCGCGAGGCGACCCGGAGGCCCCAGCGAAAGAGCCCAGGGAGGGCCTTTTCGTGGGGAGCGAGATATTCCGAAAGATGGTGGACGACCTGTTCGCTCGTCGTCAAGGTGGGCAGCACATCGATGAACCGAAACAGACCGACCTTCAAGGACTCGTCCCGCATGCACCACTCGAGGAGGCGCTTGTCCCATCCGTCTCGAGACAGGATCGAGGGGGATGCGTCTTGCAGGCGGGCGAAGATCTGCCGGCCGATCTCTTGTGTGTCCTGCTCGACCTGGTGCCAGACCTTCTCGGGGACTTCCATCCCTGGCTCCTTGAAGGGGGTACTCCTCACGATGATTATAGATTATAGGCGGAGAGGCATGCGGTTCCAAACCGTCCCCATGCCTCGGCCTCGTCCCGTGATGGCTGCAATCTTTGTTCCCCTGCCGTGTCGGACACGAATACCGAATGGGGCGCGCCATTCCCACCGCGGGGTGGCTGTGCTACATTGATACGGTCATTGTGACAGATGACACAAGGAGGACACGGTGAAAATCGCGGTGATGGGCGCCGGGGCCGTGGGGGGCTACTTTGGGGCGCTGCTCCACCGGGGGGGACTCGATGTGACCTTGATCGCGCGAGGTCGGCATCTGGAGGCCATCAAGGCCCACGGGCTCCGGATCAAGAGTATCCAGGGGGATCTGACCGTGCCGGCCAAGGTCGTCGGTGATCCGAGGGCGGTCGGCCCGGTGGATCTGATCCTCTTCTGCGTAAAGTCCTATGACACGGAATCGGCCGCGCGTCAGTGTCTCCCGATCGTTCATGCAAGTACAGCCATTCTGTCCCTGCAGAACGGGGTCGATAACGAAGAGAAGATCGCGATGGTCGCCGGAGGCGAGAAGGTCCTCGGGGGGGTCGCCTACATCGGGGCGGCTGTCTCCGAGCCTGGGGTGATCGTGCAAACGGCTGAAGGCCGGATCGTCTTTGGAGAGATGCACGGAGGAATCAGCGAACGGGTGCGGCGCCTGGAACAGACCTTTCGTGACGCCGGCTTCCCCGCAGAGGTCTCCTCCAACATCAAGGCGATCCTGTGGGGAAAGCTCTGCTGGAACGCCGCCTTTAACGCGTTAAACACCCTCGTGGGGGGTGAGGTTCGCCTCCTGGTGGAGCGGCCGGAGACTCGACAATTGGCCAGACAGGTCATGGAGGAGGTTCGGGCCGTCGCCAACGCAAACGGCGTCCCCCTCTCCGAAGATCTCGTCGAGCGACTTCTTCAATGGACCGATACTGCTGCGGGAGCCATGAAGACCTCGACCCGGCAGGACCTCGAGGCGGGGAAGGCACTGGAGGTCGAGGCCTTAAACGGGGCAGTGGTCCGAAAGGGAGAAGCGGCGGGTGTCCCCACCCCGGTGAACTTCACCCTCTATGCCCTCCTCAAGGCCATCGATCCGGGCGCCTGACCTCTCAGTCTGCGTGTATCGGGACTTCCCACTCATAGATCTGCAGTTGGAACGTGCCTCGCTGCATGAGCTGGGCGATCGCATAGAGCTCCAATCCGAAGGGGAGGTAGCCCAGATAGCCGAGGAGCGGCATCTCGAAGAGATGCCAGAAACCGACCCCGGGAACGTGATACACCCACTTCGGGTACGAGAGGTGGTTCCACATCTCCCAGAAGAACCCACAGGTGAGGGCCCCGATGCACAGCGCAGTGACCGGTCGCCAGTCGCCATGCTGCAGGCGCGTCATGATCGATCGCTTGGCGAGCCACACGTTGAGGGGCTCCACGAGGCAAAAGATGGCAATCCACACGAATGGGTAGAAATAGCGCGGTAATACCAAGAGTAGGCTGAGCAGGGCGCAGCCGGTCAGAAAGAGCCCGGAGCAGACGCGAGGCGTGGCCGGCACGCGTGGCCCGCGGGCGAAGCGTGCCATCCAGCCAAAGGATCCCATGAGTTCGGCCGTGACGAAGACGGCGGGTACGACGGTCGAGAAGCTGAGCGACGCGAGCACGAAGTACTCCAGATCGCTGAAGAGCTCTCGGCCGAGGTACTCCCAGTTCCCGGTCCGCCAGTTGATGGCTTCGAAGAGCCACCACACCGGTGCCGAGATCACGAAGAGCATGCCGAAGTCGCGTGGTGATCGGGAGAGAAGCGAACTGCCGGTCCGGCGAAGGAGCAGCGCATCGACGACCAGGATGTACCCCAGCCACAGGGAGAAAAACAGCACGTGCGTCCGCGGCCCCGGCAACAGCCAGTTCAGCGACCACGAGACTCCGAGCAAGAGGCCCCCGACCATCCCGTGCCACCCCGTCATAGTCACAGCCGGGCCCCTTTCCGGCTCGCAAAGAACAGGCCCACCTCTCCCGCCAGCTCCGGTTATGGATTGACGGCGCGCCATGTCCTCGCGAGCTCTTGGGCAATAGGTTTCGTCACATCATTGTCCGTCCAGTATCCAAGGTGGGAAGCCGGATTCCAGCTACTTAACAGTCCACCGGCATTGATCTGTCTGTCGGCCTTGATGACTTTTCGGTAGGCTGCGTTCAGGGTTTTTAAGGGATACCCGATGACATCATCCTCGTCGTAGAAGTTGACCCATTCCCCTTCGAGGTTGGGATAGTATTTCGACAGCTCGGGTGAAGGCACCGCGATGGGAACGCCAAAGTTGTCGTACCGCAGACTCCAAATGGCAATGGGGCTTCCCAGCGTATAGAAGAGCGCGAAGGTTTTCCCTCGCTCCAAGGGGGTGTTTCCGATCCTCCTCTTCACGTTTCTCGCGATGAGGGACCGCTCAGGATGCTGGAGATCGTAGAAGTAGTTGCTCGCAATGACCGACCCCAGGCTGTGGGCAATGACACACAGAGGGGCTTTCTGCCCTGCTTGAGCAGCGAGCCGATTGAGGATCTCAGCGAATTTCTCATGAATGCCATCGTAGATCCGTCGATCCGTCGGGGTCGGCTGATAGGCGACGGCGTCTGCGGCAAAATCCACCAGGAAGCGCCGCAGCGTTGTAAAGCCGAATTCCCCGGCCCGTTTCATTCTTTTCCACAACTCCTCTTCTGCCCCTTGGAGCACGGGGGCCCAATACACGGGCAGGATCACCAAGTCGGAGGCAGGGCCCTTGATTTCGTTCCCGATCTCTCTTGCAAACCGATCCTTCAGTTCCCGGGCCATGCCATCGGCAAAATTGGGATCCTGCTTGCCGATACCGTGAATGATGGCCACGGCGATCTTCTGCGACATTCACTCCCCTCCCGCAGGCGGAAATGCAGGGTTCGACCTTTGTCCGTCACACCCTACGCTGGCATCTGGCGCAGAGGCTCCCCGCCGCCAACGATCGCTTTTCAAAGAAAGGAACGCCCGCAGGCGTCTGCCCGCGGGCATCAAAAGCCCTCCTCGTCACGTTAGCCAGCTTGGACCCTGACCCAGACCTCTCGGGTGCGAGGCCCGTCAAACTCGCAGAGGAAGAGCGACTGCCACGTTCCGAGGCACAGCTTTCCCTTGTCGATGAGGACCGTCGCGGCGTTCCCCACCAGTATCGCCTTCAGGTGGGCGTCCATGTTCCCATCGTTGTGCTCGTACTGCGCATCCCGAGGGAAGAGACGACGCAGGTGAGCTGTGATATCCCGCCCGACTGCCGAATCATCCCCCTCTTGGACAGCCACAGCTGCGGTCGTATGCGGGATATAGACATAACAGACCCCGTCGCTCATCCCTGACCCGTCCACGACCTTCTGCACCTCCGAGGTGATGTCGCAAA
>JAKEGQ010000124.1 GCA_022615475.1 Candidatus Methylomirabilota bacterium
GACATCGGGGTCCGGGCATTCCTCCCGGGCTCCCAGGTCGACCTGCGGCCCGTCCGGGACCTCGACCGCGTGATCGGCAAGACGTTCCCGATGAAGATCATCAAGCTGAACCAGCGGCGGGGCAACATCGTCCTTTCCCGGAGAGAGCTGTTGGAAGAGGAGCGCAAGGGGCTCAAGGAGAAGACGCTCGCCACGCTGGCAGAGGGGAAGGTCCTCAGGGGGAAGGTCAAAAACATCACCGAATACGGAGCCTTCATCGATCTCGGCGGGATCGACGGACTCTTGCACATCACCGACATGTCGTGGGGGCGGATCGGACACCCCTCAGAGCTCTTTGCGGTCGGGGGCGAGGTCGAGGTCGTGGTCCTCAAGTTCGACCGTCAGACGGAACGGGTCTCGCTGGGGTATAAGCAGCGTCTCCCGGACCCCTGGGAAAGCGTGACCCAAAAGTTTCCGCCGGGGACGAAGGTCAAGGGAAAGGTGGTCTCGATCACCGATTACGGGGCCTTCGTTGAGCTCGAGCCGGGGACAGAAGGCCTCGTCCACATATCGGAAATGTCCTGGACGCAGCGGGTCAAGCACCCGTCGAAGGTGGTGACCGTGGGCGATGTGGTCGAGGTTGTCGTTCTCGATATCGATCAGTCGGCCCGGCGCATCTCGCTCGGGATGAAGCAGGCGGAACCCAATCCGTGGGATGCCCTGGAGCAGCGCTATCCCGTGGGAACCCGCGTGGAAGGAAAGATCCGAAACCTGGTCGACTTCGGCGCCTTCGTCGAACTGGAAGACGGGATCGACGGGCTCATCCACGTCTCGGACATGTCGTGGACCAAGCGGGTCAAGCATCCGTCGGATATCCTGAAAAAGGGGGACCGCGTCGAGGCCATCGTGCTCCATGTGGACAAGGCGGCCCGCCGCATCTCTCTGGGGCTCAAGCAGACCCATTCCGATCCCTGGAAGACCATTGTCCCGGAGCGATACCGGGTCGGCATGGATGTCACGGGAAAGGTGGTTCGGATTACCGATTTCGGGGCCTTCGTTGAGCTTCCCGACGGGATCGAGGGGCTGCTTCACGTCTCTGAGTTGTCCGAGGGACGCGTGAACCGACCGGAGGACGTCATCAAGGTCGGCGAGGAATTGACGTTGAAGATCATCAAGCTGGACACGGACGACCGCAAACTGGGACTGAGTCTCCGGGCCTACCAGGAGGCCGTTCGGGAACAGGGGAGAGGGGAGTAGCCCATGGGTGCGGAGTGGAAGCGTCCGTTTGTCCGCGCCGTGATCGTCACGGGTGGCATTGGGCTTGTTTTGCTCTTCCTGATCTTCGGGGCGGCGTTCTTGCTGGGCAGCTGGGAACAATTCGGGGGTCCCAAGATCGCCCTGCTGGAGGTCGAGGGAATCATCTCCGAGCCGGAAGGGATCATCGAGCAGATCCGGCATCATATGGAGAATCGGACGGTTCAGGCCTTCGTCATCCGCATCAACAGCCCCGGGGGAGGTGTCGCGGCCTCACAGGAGATCTATCAGGAGATCAAGAAGATCCGTCAGGTGCATTCCAAGCCGGTGGTCGCCTCTCTCTCGACCGTGGGGGCATCGGGAGGCTACTATGTCGCCGCCGCGGCCGACAAGATCGTGGCGAATCCCGGAAGCATCACGGGGAGCATCGGGGTCATCATCCAGATCCCCAATATCTCGGACCTACTTCAGAAGGTGGGGATTCGATCGGTCGTAATCAAGAGCGGGCCGTACAAGGATATGGCGTCGGCGACGCGAGACCTGTCTCGCGAAGAGCAACAGTTGCTCCAGCGGCTGATCGACGACATCCACGATCAGTTCATCCAGGCAGTGGTCGAGGGGCGCCATCTCTCTCGACAACAGGTTGAGACGATCGCCGATGGTCGGATCCTGACCGGCCGCCAGGCCCTGGAGGTCGGTTTGGTGGATCAGCTCGGCAACCTCGAGGATGCCATCGACACTGCAGCAAAAATGGGCGGCATCCCGGGCAAGCCGCGAATCGTACAGGTGAAGCCGCGTGAATTCTCCCTCCTCCGGCTCTTGCTTGGGAACACTGCCACGACGTGGCCGCAGAAGCTTCTGGGTGGGGAGGGAGGGCAGTATTCGGTCGAGTACCTCTGGAGATGGTGAAACCCGGTGGAGAGCGGAGGGGAGCGATGACCAAAGCAGACCTGGTGGAGAAGATCGCTGCGACGGTCAATCTGACAAAAAAGGAGACCGAGGTCGTCATTGATACCATCTTCGAAGGCATTGCCAAGGCGCTGGCATCGAACCAGGATGGCAAGGTTGAACTTCGGGGCTTCGGGAGCTTTCGAGTCCGCCGTCGCGGGGGCCGCCAGGGTCGGAATCCCCAGAGTGGTGCCACAGTCAATGTCCCCCCCAAGAAGGTTCCCTACTTCAAGCCGGGAAAGGAGCTGAAGGCCCTCATCGACAGGTAATCCCTCTTCTCACAGGAAGGCCCTTCCGTTCAGACCTGTCCGGCCGGCCGTCAGTTCATGGGCAACGTGAGGCGCCCCGGGAAAAGAGATGCTCAACAGCCTCGCTTCATCGAGGGAAGGGCCGAAGAGGTCCAGGAACTTTTCGGGTTTCCGGTCCCCATAGTGCCGGAAGGTCCCGGGGCGACCGGAGATCAGCCGGGCTTCCTCGTCCAGCTCCATCCAGGTCTTCAACCCGCCTTCCTGAACTTTCTGGGCGCGATCTCACGCTCCTTGACCGAGAGCGTCGGAGAGCCCCGGGAGTCTCAACAGACCGAGTGGGCCTATTTCCAGCTCCTGCTCCAGATCACCAAGAATATCATCGAGAACGAGCGGCGCTCTGGGCTCCTGAATCTCTTCTGGCTGGCCCATTCCAAGGAGGTCGCAGCTACTATCCACGAGTACTTTAACCGGGAAGGGGTCCCGACGTATCTCAAGTACCAGATGCACCCGCTGGTACGCGGTTTCTACCGTCTCGTCCATCGATCAACCTGGCACCATTTCTCCAGCAGCGCCGCTCAAA
>JAKEGQ010000125.1 GCA_022615475.1 Candidatus Methylomirabilota bacterium
AGGATCGTGTAGACCTCCAGGTGCATCTGCACCATCATGTCGGCGTCCAGGTTGCTGAAGGGTTCGTCGAGGAGGAGGAGCGCCGGGCGAGGGGCGAGGGCGCGGGCAAGCGCCACGCGCTGCTGCTGCCCTCCGCTGAGCTCGTGGGGATAGCGCCCGGCAAAGGGGGTCAGCCCGACCGTCTCCAGCATCCCGTGGACTCTCTGGCCGCGGGTTCCTGGGTCTAGCGTCCGCAGACCGAACGCGACGTTCTCCTCCACGGTCAGGTGGGGGAAGAGCGCGTACTCCTGGAAGACCATCCCGACCCCCCGCCCCTCGGGTGGGACAAAGGTCTTGCGGTCCGCCATCGTTTTCCCGCTGATGACCACGACCCCGGCATCCGGCCTTTCGAAGCCGGCGATGAGTCGCAGTGCGGTCGTCTTCCCGCTGCCGCTCGGCCCCAGCAGTGCGATGATCTCGCCGGGCTCCGCGTCGAGGGAGAAGTCGTCCAGGGCGGGCAGGTCGTGCGGCGTGAAGCGCTTTGTCACATGGGCGACGCTGAGCAGGATCATGACGCCTTACTCACTCTGCACTCCTGCACCCTCATCCTCTCATCCCTAGATCCCCGCCCGCGCCTTGCCGGGCCCGGACGCCGCTCCGCGCCAGGATCAGGATCGGGAATATCCCCGCCGCTACGATGGTCAGGGCCGGAAGGGCCGCTGCTTCCCAGAAGGACTCGGACGTCAACTGCCAGATCCGGACGGCCAAGGTTTCGTACCCGAAGGGTCTCAGGAGGAGTGTAGCAGGCATCTCCTTGATCACCTCGACGAAGACGAGGATCGCACCCGTGCAGAGGCCGCCACGGATGAGGGGGAGGTGGATGCGGCGGAGGACGCCCCCGGGGCTCAAGCCGAGTGAGCGTCCCGCCATGTCCATGTTTGGCGTGACCTTGACGAGGCTCGCCTCTACGGTGTGCACGCTGAGGGCGAGGAACCGGGCGAGGTAGGCAAAGACCAGCCCCGCCATGGATCCCGTGAAGAGGAGGCCTCCGTCCCATCCCCAGACGACGCGGACCAGGTCGTTCCAAACCCGGTCGAGGAAGGCGAGCGGCACCAGGACGCCGACGGCGATGACCGAGCCGGGAAGAGCGTAGCCCATGGTCGCGATGCGGCCGCACGCGGCCACCACCCAGCTGCGGCTCAGGCGGAGGCCGTACGCCACCACGATGGCAGCCCCCACGGCAATCATGGCGGTCGTGGCCGCGATGGTCAGCGTGTTCAGGGCGAATTCCGGATAGCGGTTGTCGAAGTCGGATCCCCTGAAGGTCGTCACGCTCCACACGAGCAGTTGCCCGACGGGCAGAAGAAATGCAGCCCCGACGACGGCGCCGGCCGCGCCGCTCGCCGCCCAGGCCCTCCACCCGGTAAGCATCGTGGGTGCGGGGGGGTGGGCCTTGCGCTCCGTCTGGTAGAAGCGCGCGCGGCCACGCCAAGACCGCTCGATGGCATACACAGTCCCTGTGAAGAGGAGGAGAAGACTCGCCAGCTCCGTGGCGGCCTGGCGGTTGAACAGGCCGAACCAGACCCGGTAGATGGCGACGGTGAAGGTATTGTAGCCGTAGATGGCGACCGTCCCGAAATCCGCCAGGGCCTCCATCACCGCGAGGGAGAGGCCGGCGACGATCGACGGGCGGGCGAGGGGAAGGGCAACCCGCCAGAAGACAGCCGTCCGGCGGGCGCCGAGGGCGCGGGCGGCTTCCAAAGTCGTTTCCGACTGCTCGAGAAACGCCGTCCGCGCCAGGAGGTAGACGTAGGGGTAGAAGACGAGGGTCATCACGAGCATGACCCCACCAGTTGATGCGATGTCGGGGAACCAGATCCCCGGTCCGAGGAGGCGGCGGAGCCCGGTCTGCACGGGTCCGGTGTAGTCGAAGAGCCCGCGAAAGACAAAGCCGATGACATAGGCGGGCACCGCCAGGGGCAGGATGAGGAGCCACTCGAAAGCCGCCCGGCCTGGGAAGCGGTACATCGTGGTGAGCCACGCGAGCCCGGTGCCCAGCAGGGCCACACCACCTCCGACCCCGACGATCAATGTGAGCGTGTTCCAGATCAGCTCAAGGAGCTGCGTCTGCCAGAGGTGTGACCACACATCCAGGCTCGGCGTCACGAGGGACGAGACGACCACCAGGATGGGCGTGGCGACCACGAGCGCCACCGCCCCGGCCATGAGCGGCCACGGGTCCCGTGGAACCCTCAGGGCGAGACGCCCCGGAACGGGAACCGCCGGGCTCGCCTGTCGAGTAGGCATGCCAGGCCTCCGCTACCTGTATCCAACCCGATCCATGAGCTTCACCGCTTCGGCCTGGAGCGCCCCCGCTGCGGCCACGTCCACGCTGTCGGCCTTGAATGCTCCCCAGGCGGCGATGAACGCGTGCGGTTTGGCGCCTCCGTTGGCGGGGTACTCGTAGTTGCCGTCGGCGTACAGATTCTGGGCCTCGGATGAGGAGAGGAACTCGATCAGCCTGATGGCGTTGTCCCGGTGCTTTGCGTACCGCGTCACGCCCGCGCCGGAGATATTGATGTGGACGCCGCGATCCTGCTGGTTGGGCCAAAACACGGCCACGGGAAAGGCAGGATCGTCCGCTTTAAGCCGGGCAAGATAGTAGGTGTTGGCGATCGTCACATCGCACTGGCCGGCGGCGATGGCCTCGAGTTGCTTCGTGTCACTGTCGAAGATGCGCGGCTCATTCTTCATCCACCCGCGGATGACCTCTTCAGTCCGCCCCTCGCCCAGGGTCTTGATCATCGTCGCCACCAGCGACTGGGTGTAGACCTTCCGCGAGGTGCGGAGACACAGGCGTCCCCGCCACTTGGGATCCCCGAGCGCCTCATAGGTCGAGAGCTCCGAGGGCTTGACTCGCTCGGTGCTGTACATGATGGGCCGGGCCCGCGTCGAGAGTCCAACCCACGCATTGTCCTTGGCCCGGAGATGCGGTGGGACGTTCTTGGCGATCACGGTTGAGTCGAAACCCTGGAGGAGACCAGCGTGCTCGGCGATCCAGAGATTTCCCACATCGACGGTCATGAAGACATCGGCGGCCGTGTGGGCGCCCTCCGCCTTCAGGCGTTCGAACAATTCGGCCTCGCTCGCGGTGAAGTATTTCACCGTGATGCCGGTCTTGTGGGTGAAGGCCTCGAACATCGGCTTGATCAGTTTTTCGATCCTGGCCGAGTACACGACGACCTCGCCAGCATCGCGGGCTTCTCCGAGGGGCACCCGAGGGATCATCGTAGCGACCAATACGGTAAGGACAATGACCACCTTCAGGATCTTGACCATTCCACTTCCTCTTATCCGATGGAACAAGTTCTCTGGATCTTCCCAGAATATACAGTGATTCTGACGGGTTCCGCTACCTTTATAGCGGAGATTAAGGTATCTTTACATACAGTACATGTCAAGCCTTTTCTCTCTTGGTGGTCCCCAGATATGGAAGGTACTTGACACCATAACTCTTTGAGTTTAATGTACAGACTGCAAGGGATCTCTTGCGATAGGGGGGACCGTGAGTCACGACATTGGCCTCATGGAAAAAACCGAGATGTATCTCAAGGCGATCATGGTGACTCAGCAATCGGCGCCTCCGGTCACGACCTCCAAGATTGCCGATTTTCTCAATATTACCGTCCCTGCCGCCTCGGACATGCTGAAGCGGCTCATGCAAAAGGGTCTCGTCCTCACCGAGAATGACGGGGGATTCGGCGTGACCGTGGACGGGCAGCGGATCGCCCTTCGGGTCATTCGGCGTCTGAGAATCGCCGAACGCTTCCTCACCGATGTGCTGGGCCTCTCCTTAGAGAAGGTCTATGATGAGGCGTGCAAGTTTGAACATGTCCTGGGCGGCGAGGTGGAGGAGCGGCTGGTTCAGCATCTCAAAGATCCGATGAGCTGCCCGCATGGGCACCCGATTCCTGACGCCCATGGGCGCCTTCCCTTTGACTATCCCGGGACGACGCTGGTGGAACTCAAGGAAGGGGCACGAGCGACGGTCTTCTCCGTTCCCGAAGAGGATAGGGAATTGCTCCTGTACCTGGCGGAGCTTGGCCTTTTCCCTCACGTCAATCTTCAGGTGAAGAGGATCGCCCCCTATAACGGACCGATCTTTCTGCTGATTGGAGACACCCAGCAGGCCGTCGGGCGTGATGCGGCGGCCCGGATCTACGTCACTCCCACCTAGCCCATCCCGACCCGACCTTGCCCCTCTTGCGGTGGCTGCACGCCGGAACTTTCTGTTGACATTGGAGGAGGGGATGATACCCTACCTGGGTATAGTGTAGTCTCACGGAGGGGAGACGCATGATCAATGAGGAGACCAAGCGCGAGGTCTTGAGCCGGCTGAAGCGGATTGAGGGACAGGTCCAGGGGATTCAGCGCATGGTGGCGGACAAGAAGTATTGTGTCGACATTCTTCTCCAGGTCTCGGCGGTCGGAGGGGCCCTCGAGCAGGTGAGCAAGCGCCTGCTCGGTCAGCATATCGAGAGCTGCGTGGCGGATGCCTTCACTTCGGGGGATGATCGGGAGCGGGAACGAAAGATTGAGGAGTTGTTAGAAGTCTTTTCCCGGTTCGGCCGACGAGGTCGATGAGGTCGGGGATGGATGTCGATGCCATCGTCGCGGGTGGCGGTCCGGGAGGGGCGGCAGCCGCCTCTCTGTTGGCGCAAGCGGGCCTTGCGGTCCTGGTCCTCGAGAAGGCGCAGTTCCCCCGGCAGAAAGCGTGCGGGGGATGTCTCTCTCCCAAGGTCCTCTCCTTGGGCTTGGACGTCGAGGAGGTGATCGAGGACGTGATCGAGGAGGCGGTCTTCGCTGCCCCCGGCGAGACAGCGATAACGTATCGGTCTCACACTCCACTGGCCTATATGGTTCGTCGAGAGCGGTTTGATCAGCTCCTCCTGAACCGGGCCGAGGAGATGGGGGCTCGAGTCCTGTACGGCTATCGGGTCTTGCAGGCTCGGGAGATCGCTGGAGGAGTGGAGGTGGTGTCGGACCGCGGAACATTCCGGGCACCGCTCCTTATCGGCGCGGATGGCGCCCTCGGGGCGACCGTACGATCATTCCGGCGGCCCCGTCCCCGGATCGCGCTCGCCATGGATGCTCGCCTCTCCGGCGCTGATGGCGCTCATGCCGCTTGGCGGGGGAAGGTCCTCATCGATTTCGGCGGAGTTCCCTTCGGGTATGCCTGGGTCTTTCCCACGGCATGCGACCTGTCAACAGGGGTTCTCGGGGCGAAGAAGAGGGTTCACCGGCTTCGCGGCTACCTCGACAGGTTCTTGGAGCGGCAGGATCTGACGTGCGGCTCAAAGACGGTGAGCGGGTGGCCCCTTCCGTATCCGGCCTGGTCTCTTCGCCCGGTGATCGGCCGCCGGGTTCTTCTCGTGGGTGATGCGGCGGGACTCGTGGACCCGTTCACGGGAGAGGGGATCTACTACGCCTTGCGGAGCGGTCTTCTCGCCGCCAAGGCGATTGCCGAGGGTGGCCGGAGGCGTGCGAAGAGATACCAGCAACTGATCCGGGATGCGTTTGAACAGGACCTTCGCGGCGCGTCGCTCCTCGCGGCGCTCATCCACCGGGCCCCAGGATGGTCGTTCCGGGCACTCAGGAGACACCCGGGGGCCATCGAGGCCTTTGTCTCCGTCCTCATCGGTCGGCTGAGCTATGCGGCGTTTCTCCGGAAGGTGGCGCAGGGCGTCTTCGCCGCAGGCTGGAGGGGCCTCGCGGGTCTGAAGTCTGAGGGCTGAGGTCTCAGGACTGAGGACTGAGCTCTCGGGATCGTGGTCCGAGAATAGACGAGAGGGTTACGTCGTCATGGCAAGCAGGCAGATGGAAGAGCAGACGGCGCGGGGGGTCAGTGTCGATATCCCGATCCGGGGGATGCACTGTGCCAGCTGCGCCGTTCAGATTGAGAAGGGGCTTCAGGCCGTGCCTGGTGTCGAACATGCATCGGTCAACTTCGGAGTCGAGCGGGCCGCGGTGCGTTTCGATCCTTCGCGGGCTTCGATCGAATCCCTGCGTCGTGCGGTTCAGAAGCTGGGGTACGAAATCCCTCTTGAGGAAGTGGTGATTCCCATTCAGGGGATGCACTGTGCCTCGTGCGTTCGCCGGATCGAAGAGGCGCTCACTGCGCTTCCGGGTGTGATCCGAGCGAACGTGAACCTCGCAACGGCTGAGGCGACGATTGCGTATCTGCCCGGCTCCACGGCCCTGACCGATCTCAGACGGACGATCCAGCACTCGGGCTATACCCCACTGGAGATCACGGGTTTGGAACCCGGAGCAGATCGGGAAAAGGCGCTCCGGGAACGGGAGGAGAGAGAGCTCAGGCGAAAATTCCAGGTGGGGGCCACGCTCAGCACCCTGATCGTGATCGGGGCCCTTCCCCATATGGGGCTTCACGGCCTCGCCGCCTGGATCCCGCCGCTCCTGTCGAGTCCGTGGGTCCAGTTGCTTCTGGCCACCCCGGTCCACTGGTGGGTTGGCTGGCAGTTTCACCGCGGTTTCATCACGACGTTACGGCACAGAACTGCCGACATGAACACGCTGGTCTCCCTCGGGACGAACGCCGGATACTTCTACAGCGTGATGGCGACGATTGCCCCTTCCTTCTTTGCGATTGAGCGGCAGGCGGCCGTCTACTTTGAGACGGTGGCGGTCCTCCATACTCTTATCATCCTCGGCCGGTGGCTCGAGGCGAGGGCGCGAGGTCGGACCAGCGAGGCGATCAAGAAGCTGATCGGGCTTCAGGCAAGGACGGCCCGCGTGCTCCGTCGGTCCGACACCGGTCCCGTCGAGGAGGATATCCCCATCGAGCAGGTCCAGGTTGGAGACTCGGTCGTGGTCCGCCCCGGGGAGAAGATCCCGGTGGACGGCATTGTGCGTGAAGGGGCGTCGGCGGTGGATGAATCGATGCTGACCGGTGAGAGTCTTCCGGTCGAGAAACGGCCGGGAGCGGCCGTCTTCGGGGCCACCCTCAACAAGACCGGAACCTTTACCTTTGAGGTGACGAGGGTCGGAAGGGAGACGGCGTTGGCCCAGATCATCAGGCTCGTCGAGCAGGCCCAGGCCTCAAAACCGCCGATCCAGCGGCTGGCCGACCGGATCGCCGCGGTGTTTGTCCCCGCCGTCGTCGGCATCGCGCTGGTCACCTTTGCGGTGTGGGCGGTGTGGGGGCCGGCACCGGCCCTTGTCTTTGCATTGAGTAACTTGATGGCCGTTCTCCTGATTGCGTGTCCCTGTGCCATCGGGCTGGCGGCCCCGACGGCGGTGATGGTGGGCGTCGGCAAGGCAGCAGAGCACGGCATCCTCTTTCGGGGGGCCGAGGCCCTCGAAGTGACCTCGAAGCTCACCACGGTCGTGATGGACAAGACCGGGACGCTGACCCGCGGGGAACCGTCGGTGACCGACATCATTGTGGGTTCAGGGTTCAGCGTTCAGGGTTCAGGGGTAGTACAGAGTTCGGGAGTTGATTCGAATCCCACGATGAACCATGAACCATCCACTCTGAACGCGCATCAGCGCGAGCTGCTGCGCCTCGCGGCGAGTGCGGAGCGGGGCTCGGAGCATCCCCTCGGGGAGTCAATCGTGGCGCGGGCCAAGGCGGAGGGATTAGTCCTGGGCACTCCCGAAGGCTTCGAGGCCATCCCGGGCCACGGCATTCGATCGACGGTGGAGGGGCGGCGCCTCGTGCTCGGGAATCTCAAGCTCATGCAGGAGCAGGGGTTTACCCTCGACGGGTGGACGAAAGAGGGTGAGCGGCTGGCCGCCGAGGGGAAGACCCCGGTCTTCCTGGCGGTCGACGGGACCTTGGCAGGGATGATCGCGGTGGCCGACACGCTGAAGCCGCATGCCCGCGAGGCGGTCGCGGCGTTTCAGCGTCTGGGACTTCAGGTAGTGATGATGAGTGGCGACAGTCGCAGGACCGCGGAGGCCATTGCGAAAGAGGTAGGGATCGGCCGGGTGCTGGCCGAGGTGTTACCGGAGGAGAAGGCCAATGAGGTGCGAAAGTTGCAGGCTGAGGGTCACGTCGTGGCCATGGTCGGGGACGGCATCAATGACGCCCCCGCCCTCGCCCAAGCGGATGTGGGCATCGCCATCGGCACCGGGACCGATGTCGCGGTGGAGGCCTCGGACGTGACGTTGATCACCGATGACCTGCGCGCCGTGGTGACCGCCATCGCCCTTGGCACACGCACGATGCGGACCATGAAGCAGAATTTCTTCTGGGCCATGGCCTACAACGTCGTCTTGATCCCGGTGGCCGCCGGGGTCCTCTACCCGTTGCTTGGGGTGCTCATGAGTCCGATCCTGGCCGGGGCGGCCATGGCGTTCTCCTCGGTTTCTGTCGTGTTGAACTCCTTGCGGCTCAGGGCATTTCGTCCGACAGGGTCCGCGTGAGACGCGCACTGCATTCCGCAGTGCTGTGACGCCGCTCGACTGCATTGACATAGGGTCCGGTCATACGATAGATACAGCCGTATTTGGCCGGTGGACTTGTATAGAGTAGGGGGGGCTGGATCACTCATGATGCGCAAACTTGGAACGATCAGCGTGACCGCCGCGATCACCGCAGCAATGGTGATCCTCTATTTCGAGTTCAACTCGCCCGCGGGCCCGCCTCGCGAAGCACCATCGCCGCTTCCTGCCGCATCGGCGGCGCCCCGGGTGGAGGCGTTGAGCGAGGCGGAGCAGGTCATCATCCGGATCTATCGAGAGGTGAGCCCGGCGGTTGTCCACATCACCAGCACCGCGGTGGGCTACGATTTCTTCTTCAACCAGATCCCCCAACGCGGGACCGGCTCGGGCTTTATCATCAACGAGCAGGGATACATCGTCACCAACAACCATGTGGTCGAGGATACCCAGAGCCTGGAGGTGACGCTCGCCAGCGGGAAGAAGATTCCGGCGCGGCTCGTGGGCCGCGATCCGAACAACGACCTGGCCGTGATCAAGATCGACGCCCCAGGCGAGAAGCTCCAGGCCGCCCGGCTCGGGAATTCCGAACAGCTCCAGATCGGGCAGATCACGATCGCCATCGGCAACCCCTTTGGTCTTGATCGGACAGTGACCACCGGTGTCGTGAGCTCGCTCAAAAGGACCCTCCGGGCTCCCAACGGGCGGGAGATCCGGAACATCATCCAGACCGATGCGGCTATCAATCCCGGAAACAGCGGAGGCCCCCTCCTCAATTCCCGAGGGGAAGTGATCGGGATCAATACAGCCATCTTCAGTCCGACCGGCGGTTCCGTCGGGATCGGGTTCGCCATTCCGGTCGACACGGCCAAGCGCCTCGTTCCGGAATTGATCTCCAAGGGGCGGGTGAGTCATCCCTGGCTCGGCGTGCGCGGGGTCAACGTGACCCGGGAGCTGAGTCGAAGGCTGAAGCTGCCATCCGAGCATGGGGTGCTCGTGATGCAGGTGGAGCCGCGCTCGCCGGCGGCCCAAGCCGGCCTTCGCGGAGGAGACCGCCGGGTACCGGTCGGCAACATGGTCCTGCTGCTGGGGGGCGACCTGATCGTGGGCATCGACGGCCAAAAGGTAGAGAATAATGACAAGCTCGTCGCCTACCTCGACGATCACAAGCGCGTCGGGCAGACAGTGGAGCTCGAGATCATCCGGCAGGATCAGCGGCTCAAGCTGAGCGCCATATTGGGCGAGCAACCGGAGGAACAACGATCTTGATCGTTCGGCGGCGCCTTCCCTGGATCCTCCTCTGCTCCCTCTCCGTCCTGGCTGAGGCCGGAGGGAGAGGAGAGGTGCAGACATCCAGTATGTCCTCGAGGTCGCGGCTGGCTTTGTAGACCGCCACGGAATCGCGGTGGGTGACCAGGTAGAGACACGCCTGGAGGAGGGGAAAGTACGGTGAAACGCACCGGTTGGGTGGCAGCTGGATTGTTCCTCCTTGTTCTGCTGGCGCAGGGAGCCTACGCCAGGGATCTGGAGGTCTTTGAAACCACACTGGATAATGGATTGAAGGTCCTCCTCCTGGAAGAGCGCAAGGCGCCCGTCCTCACCTTTCATGTCTGGTACCGGGTCGGCTCCCGGAACGAGCAACCCGGGCACACCGGTCTCGCCCATTTTATGGAGCACATGATGTTCAAGGGCACCCCGCAGATGGGGGCCCAGGCGTTCAGCCAGGTGATCAGAAGGAACGGCGGGCGGGATAATGCCTTCACCAGTCAAGACTACACCGGGTACTTTGTGACGCTGGCGGCGGATCGCGCCTACCTCCCCCTCGAGCTGGAGCCCGATCGGATGGTCAACCTCCTCCTGAACCCGGATGAGGTCGAGCGAGAGCGCAGCGTGGTCATGGAGGAGCGGCGGCTGCGCACCGATGACGATCCCACGAGCTCGTTATGGGAGAAGGTCCAGGCGACCGCTTTCACGGTGCATCCCTATGGCAATCCGGTGATCGGCTGGATGGAGGATATCCGGAAACTGAACCGTGGAGATCTTGAGGCCTTCTACAAAACGTACTACGCCCCGAACAATGCCGTCGTCGTGGTGGTGGGCGACTTCAACCGGGCGGAACTCCTCCCCAAGATCCAGAAGGCGTTCGGCGCGATTCCTCGCGGCCCCGCGCCGCCGCCGGTCCGCATTGTCGAGCCACCTCAAAACGGAGAACGCCGGGTCACCCTCACGAGGGAGGATGCGAAGCTTCCATTCATCATGGCCGTCTATCACGCCCCGAACCTGACCGATGCCGATAGCTATCCCCTCGAAGTGCTGGAGGTCATCCTGGCCGGGGGCAAGAGTGCCCGCCTTCACCGGAACGTGGTCTACGAAAAGCAGCTTGCCCTGAGCGCCGGTGCGTATTATTCCCGGGTCTCCGCTGACCCCCAAGCCTTTGCGCTGTACGCCAGCTCCCTCCCGGGGAAGAAGGTAGAAGAATTGGAGCAGGCACTCTACGCTGAAGTCGAACGCCTCAAGACGGAGTTGGTCTCGCCACGCGAGCTTGAGAAGGCCAAGAACCAGATCCAGGCGTCTTTCGTGTTCAGTCAGGACTCGATCTTCAGCTTGGCCCAGCAACTGGCCGCGTACGAGACTGTGGCCGGATGGCCGCACTGGAAGGCCTACCTGCCCGGGATCCGCGCCGTGACGGCCGAGGATGTGCAGCGGGTGGCGAAGAAGTACCTGACGACTGAGAATCGGACCGTGGGGGTCCTCATTCCGGGCGGTCCTGCAACCGGCGGTGAGGAGCCGGCCAGTGGGCCTCAGCCGAAGACCGAGGGGGCGAAGCCGTAAGGCGTGAGCAGGAGCCCGTGAACGACCTGTAACGGACGCTATCCGGAGATATTGCGGTGCACACACACCTGAGGAAAACCGGCCTGGTCCTTCTCCTCGTCGCCCTGTCGCTCCACGCGCCGGCAGAGGCGACTCCCCTTGGACGCCGGGTGGCGATGGAAAACGGCTTGACGCTCCTCGTGGCCGAGCGCCCGACGCTCCCCATGGTCACGCTCCAGATCCTGGTCAAGACCGGCTCCATGCCGGAGCCGAAGGACAAGGCGGGCCTCGCTGACCTCACCGCGGCTCTCCTGCCCCTGGGGACCACCACCCGCACGGCCCCCGAGATCAGTGAGGCGATCGAGTTCGTGGGAGGCAACCTCAACGCCGATGCGTCTTGGGACTCCAGCACCCTTTCGCTGACGGTGCTGAAAAAGGACCTCGATATGGGCATGGCGCTGCTCGCGGATGTGCTGCTCCATCCCGCCTTTCGCGAGGCGGAGATCGCACGCAAGGTCCGGGAGATCAAGGGTCGCATTCGCCAAAAGCAGGAGGATCCCGGAATCGTTGCCCGTGAGACCTTTGCCGCGACACTGTTTGGCGACCATCCGTACGGCCGGCCCGTGGAAGGGACAGAGGGGAGCTTGGATCGGATCACCCGGAAGGACCTCGTCGTTTTTTACCGGCGCTATTATGTCCCGAACAACAGCATCATGGTCGCTGCAGGCGATGTCACGCTTGAGGAACTCAAGGGGTATGTGCAGAAATATCTCAAAGCCTGGGGACGAGGCAGCCTCGGCCCTGTCAAGGCAGCCTCGGGTGCACCACCCCGGGGCCGTCAGATGGTAAAAATCGATCGGGGGGTGACCCAGGCCAATATCGTTTGGGGGCACATCGGCATCGAGCGGAAGAATCCGGACTATTACGCCCTCTCGGTGATGAACCAGATCCTGGGGGGGGGTGGTCTGACCTCGCGCCTGATGCGGAGCATCCGAGAGAAGAAGGGGTGGGCGTATGATGTGCACAGCGCCATCAGTGCCCGCCGTTTCCCCGGGCCATTCGTGGTGGCGCTGCAGACCAAGAACGAGACGGCCTCTCCCGCCATCGAGGAGGTGTTCAGGCAGATCCGGGAGATCCAAAACACAGGGGTGACGGCGGAAGAACTGGAGGAGGCCAAGGGGTTCCTCATCGGGAGCTTTCCCCTCCGGTACGACACCAATCAGGACGTCGTCGGCCTTCTCGGGGGCATGGAGTTTTTCGGTCTGGGGATGAACTACCCTGAGCGGTATCCCGCCATCATCAAGGCGGTGACCCGTGAGGATATCCTCAGGGTGGCCCGGAAATACCTGCATCCGGATCGGGGCATCCTCGTCGTGGTTGCCGATCCGGACAAGGCCAAGCTCCCTTTCTAGCCGCAAAGGGATCATTGGTCCGAAGATTGCAAGTCCGAGGATCCAAAGGAAAAGAGAAGAAGAAAAAGATGACTGAGGTCAGCAACACCATGCTTGAGAATCGCCAGCATCCCCGATTTCCACTGCGCATGCCGGTGCTCTACGAGGGCCCTGCGGTCCACGACTACCGTGCCCTCGGCGTCACCCAGAACGTGAGCCAGGACGGCCTGTTGATCGAGGCTCCACAGCTCGTGCCCTTGGGTACGGCGACGAATCTTCGTCTCCTCACGGGGGACCGGGTCGCCCGACCGGAGGCGCGGGTGATCTGGACAGCCGAGCCCCCCCTCAACCTCATGGGCGTGCGGTTCACCATGATGAACGGAGGCGACTCCCTCGCCTGGAAGCAACTCCTGGCATTTCAGGCGGGCCCCACCCCCCGGGACTCGCTCCGCATCCCCATCGATCTCGCCATCACTTGCCTGATCCCGCCGCATACCCACCTAAGAGGCCACATCAGGAATCTGAGCGATAGCGGCATGATGATCGTCTTTCCCCGCGAGGTTCAACCGCAGACGCGTGTGAGCGTGGCGGTGCCCCGGTGGCTCAACCTCCCCCCGGTAGACGCGGAAGTGGTGTGGACCGAGGCCAGCTCCGCAATGCACGGCGTGGCCCACGGCCTTCACTTCACGACGAACGACACATCCAAGGAACTCTTCTTCATAGGTACCCTCCTCCGCGAGTTGCTCCACTAAGGTAGACGCGCTACGCACGGCTACCTTAGAGCAATGGAGCAATGGTATAATGGGGCAAAGTTGCTCCATTGTGGTTCGACAGGCTCAGACTTCGGCTGAGCTCAGTCGAATGCCCCACCCCGAGCCGTTCGAGAACCTCACGGCCCCGACGGTTCGACGAGCTCACCGCCCCGAGGGGAATCGAGGGGGGAGGATCGAGGGGGAAGATCGAGGGGCGGTCTCCTGGTCTGATACTCCATCGTTACAAGGTGAAATGCGTGTCCACCCGATCTCTCCGGCATGACGCGGGGGGTGAACCGGAGGCTGCGAGGCCTGCGGTTCCCGAGCCGGCCTACGCCGAACGGGCCAGGACGCTGCTCCACGTTGGCCGTGTCGGCAGCCTCGCGACTCTCTCCCGCAAGCATCCGGGCTGGCCGTTCGGTTCCGTGATGCCCTATGCACTCGATCCGCTGGGCCGACCCATCTTGCTCATCAGCGATATGGCCGTTCATACACAGAACATTGTCGGGAATCCCCGCGCGAGCCTCCTGGTGTCCCAGCCCGACTGGAGCGGTGACCCGCTCGGCGGCGGTCGTGTCACCCTCATGGGGAATGTCTCCCTGATTGGGGCGGAGGAACGGGAGGAGGCCCGCCGGCTCTATCTGGCCCGGTACGAGACCGCAAAGTACTGGGTGGACTTCCAGGACTTCGCCTTGTACCGCATGGAGGTCCTGGACATCTATTTCGTCGGCGGCTTCGGCGTGATGGGCTGGGTCTCGGTTGATGAGTACGCTCGCGCTCAACCCGACCCGCTGGCGGGTGTGGCGTCCGGGATCCTCCAACATATGAACGCCGACCATGCGGATGCCTTGCTCCTCCTGGCCCGAGTCTTCGGTGGCGTCGATGCCGATGAAGCGACGATGACTGCGGTCGACCGGCTCGGTTTTCATGTCCGGGTCAAGAAGGAATCCCGGGTGCAGGGTGCCCGCATCCCGTTCAGTCGCGAGGTGAAGAGTTCAGAGGAAACCAGGGCGGTCCTCGTGGAAATGGTTCGCGAGGCGAGGAGCCAGTCCTGATCCACGGGAAAGCCTCGCCCTCCTTCGCCGACTCTCAAAGGTATCACTCCGAGATCCCCACCATTTCGCCCTCCTATTTTTGACGCCCTCCAGCCCATTCTTAACGATTTCTTGATGTCCGTGCGTCCCATCTTGACTTCATCTTGATGTTGACCGTGCTAGATTTCCACCGAGAGGAAGGAGGGGTCGTGTGATGGACGTCATCTACATCGCGTTGGGGCTAGTGTTATTCGGAGCGTCAGTGGCGCTGGTCGCCCTGTTCGACCGCCTGTAGTGCCGTTCAAACTATTTTTATTTTCCCCCGAACGGCGACCGTCCACTAGGCCGAGGAGCAGGCCAAACTGTGAGGCTCGGACTAGGCGAAACGACTTGGAACGGCACTAGGAGACAACGATGACGATACTCCATGTAATCGGCCTGATCCTGGCGATCGGGCTTCTCGCGTATCGTCCCCGGTACCTGTTGACCGAACCTGGCGTCGGGTATCGACTCGCCGTCGATTGAGTCCGCGACCCGAGTCCGAGGTCCGCTTCGGGACCATCTCCATGGTGTAATCCTTACATCCCTGCCATGTAAGCCTTACATGTCGGGTCCCCGGGGAAAGGTCACTTTCCCCAAACCGCTTCCTGATCGTCTCGGGGAAAACCCTGAAAATAAAAATCATCGCCGCCGCGGACGTACGGCTTCTCTTTCCTTTGGCATGAAGTCTGCCTTGTTCCCGTCCTTGACACCCCTGCTGGTGAGGTGATAGGTATCTGCGCGGTCGTTCATTGCTGACACCGTAACATACGCGTCGGTGTTTGAAAGAGCAGGAGAAAGGAGAAGCCATGGAGTGTGCAAACCCGACGTACCGGGGGATGGAGTCAGCAGTCCTCAGGTGGGTCGTCGCGCTTTCATGCGGTGTATGTGTCCTGTCGAGTTGCACGTCAATGCCCACAGATCCTCAGGCGAAGCTCATCGCGAAGGGGAAAGAGATCTTTTTCAACGAAAGGTTCAACGGCAACGGGCGAACCTGTGGGACCTGTCACCCATTGCAGAATAACTTCACCCTCGATCCTGCCTTTATCGCGACCCTGCCGGCTACTGATGCGCTCTTTGTCGCTGAGTTCAATCCGGACCTGAAGAAGAACTTCGAGAACCCGACGCTGATGCGGCAGTTCGGGCTCATCCTGGAGAACCTGGACGGCTTCGACGACCTCGAGAATACGTTCGTCATGCGCGGCATCCCCCACGTCCTCGCCCTCCGGACATCGGTGAATAGCCCCCAGTGTCCTCGGACCGGGTGGTCCGGAGACGGCGCGCCGGGGGATGGATCACTTCGATCCTTTGCGACCGGGGCGGTCATTCAGCACTTTACCAGGACCCTGAATCGTATCCCCGGCGTCGATTTCCGCCTGCCGACCGACGAGGAATTGGATGCCCTGCAAGCGTTTCAGCTCTCCCTGGGACGTCAGCAAGATCTGACTCTGCCGCTGCCCCTGAGAGGTACGGTCCCGAAGCGGGGCCAGGCCATCTTTCTGGACAACGGACTTGGGAAGTGCAACCTGTGTCATGTCAACGCCGGGGCCACAGCGAATTTCGGCGGGGGCAACATCGGGAACGCCAACTTCAATACCGGGGTCGAGAATCTTCCGGACCAGCCGGCGCGCCTCACCGGCGAAAATGTCCCCCCTGATGATGGGTTGGGGACACCGGGGGATGGCACGTTCAATACGCCCCCGCTCGTCGAGGCTGCGGATGCTGGCCCCTTCTTCCACAACAACGCCATCGAGACCATCGAAGGGGCCGTGGCCTTTTACAACGGGCAGGCCTTCAACAATTCCCCCTCGGGTCGGGCGCTGGCGGCAGGGGATCCCAACGGGATCGGTATCCGGCTCGACGCCACGCAGGTGGTGTCCGTCGCCGCGTTTCTGAGGGTCGTCAATACTCTGGAGAACATTCGACAAGCGATTGCGCTCTTGGAGTCCAGCCTCGACACACATGGCATGGAGGCGAAGGAGCTCTTGGATCGTGCCATGAGTGAGACGGGTGATAGCATTCGGGTCCTCGAAGGCGGGGGCCTACATCCCGAAGCCGCGGCCCGTCTGCAAGAGGCGAAGAGGCTGACAAAGAAGGCAAACCGGAGTATTTTCTTCCGACGAAAATTGACTCGCGAGGCCATCGAGGAACAGCAGCGGGCCAGAGCTTTCCTCGTCGAGACCTCGTAGCCGTCTCCGCGTCACGAGGGACGAGAGAAGGGGGGAGTCGTGAAGCTCAAGCGTGTCATGGGTGCGGTCGCGACCGGCGTATGGCTCTGGAGCGGGATGCTGTCTGCCCATGGACAAA
>JAKEGQ010000126.1 GCA_022615475.1 Candidatus Methylomirabilota bacterium
CGGCCGTGGTGATGATGGTCCTGATCACCACTCTCGTAACGCCGGTCGGGCTCCGCTGGGCCTTTGAACGGGGCGGGAGTCAGAATGCCACGGGCAACGGGCGGTAGGGTCGAAAATCGGTTCGAAGGCGAAGGGAAGGAGCTGCTTGGCCTCGTCGAACTGCTGGAGCATGGCTTCTCGGTCTTTCGCGGCGAGGTCGATGAGGGCGTAGCGGTAGCTATGGTCGTCTTGCAATTCATCCGATAGCCTCTCGCCTGGCTTGACCAAGATCTCGACGAAGGCCTCCGGGAACCGCTGGGCGAAGCGCTTGAGGTCCTCCGGCCCGGGCACCTGAGTGACGACCCCATTCTCGAATCGCCGCAGAACGAAACTTGCGGCGACCATGCCCCCGTTTCGTCCCGGCGTCCAGATCTCCCCGCCGTGCGGGTCCCTTCCCAAGGCGAGATCCAGTTGCATCGCATACGTGTCTATACCGTGGATCATGCGGTACAAGGGCGCAAATTGTGAGGCCATGCGGCCATTGATCTCGATGAGGCGGACTGCATCGTCCTCGGGCCGGTAGAAGAACTCCGCATTGAAGAAGGTCCGATCGAGGCCGATGCGCTCGATGCACTGCTCGGCGATCCGTGCCATCCGGTCCTGGACGCCGGCCGGGATCCGCGACGGGTATTCAAACCGCTCGAAGCTCACGCCGTTCTGATAGAAGAAGGAATCCACGACGCCCAGCGGCGCCACGTGCCCCTCATACACATAGCCATCAAGAGTGACCTGATGGCCCGAGAGGAGCTCTTCGACCAGCAGGGCCGAGCCGGGAATTTTGCGGAACCGCTCGTCGAGGCGGGATGCCTCAACGAACCCGTTCAACATCTCGGCAATCGCCGCGAGGCGGAGACGCGCCTCATCAACGGTACGGCAGAGGTCGGGAAACGTGTCGATGCGGCGCGCCAGGATGGACAGGTAGGACTTGACCGGCTTGACAAAGACCGGCAGGGCCATCGGGATGTCCGAGGGATATGGATCCCGCGACGGGTCGAGGAGATGGAATGTCGGGATGGCGTCGGGGGCCGCCTCTCGCTGCAGCAGGCGGGAGTAGTACTTATGCTGACAGAGAAAAAGGGACTCGAACGATGGGGAGGGCAGTCCGATGGCCTCGGCGATGAGCGCCGCCATGAGGCAGGCGGGGAAGTCATCGATGCCCACGACCGCCCGGTAGGCACCCCGCCGGCCGGCGATCGCGCGGATGGTCTCATTGAGGAAGCGCAATCCGTCGAAGCCCGGCTCGTGGGTCTCTTCGTCGGTCCCCCAAAATTCCAGGTCGTGAGCGTGTCGGATCTCGGGGCGTGAGAGATGCGCCCGGTCCCGGGGTGTGGGGCAGACGACGAGGATGCGCTCTCTCGTTTCGGTCATGCGGAGACCTGGCATGCCTCGTCGCCGATCACTGAGGGCCGTCGACCAGCTTCGACAAGGCCGCCTCCGCCTGGGGGCTCAGGGACAGCCATTGGAGACTGTGGCGGTAGTATCCGTCGTCCGGATGGTGCGCCGTCCCCACGACCTCTGCCTGTCCACGAAAGGTCTGCTCCCCGATCCGTATGAGGATGGCGAGGCGACTGGAGATGGGGAACTGTTCGGGGAGCCAGGCCTGCGCGCCCCCACTGCTCACGACCCTGATCTCGCCGACCACGCGCCCAGGTTTCGAGGACCACGTGTCTGGGGAGGTTCCCAGGAGATAGCACTCCACGGGCACTGTGACGGAGGGGCGGGAATCGGGGCGGGCGCTCGGCGTGGCCGCCTGCAGGTCCCCGAGGCAGAGGGTAGCCGGTTCGCCGGCCTTCTCCGCCAGCCCCTCTTTGACGAGTCTGTCGTGGGATTGCTCGAGAACGCGCGAAAGCTCTGGAAGGACGCGAACAGGCACGACGATCGCCTCCGGGTCCGGGACGGCCGTCCCGCCATGGCGCGCTGAGCGGGTGTAGACCCGCAGCTCGAGGCAGAGTTCACCCCGGATCTCCCGGAGGGTGAGGCGGATCTCCTCGGAGTCATTGCGGCTGACCCGGCCGAGGTCCTTCTGCATGGCCTGCACTCCTGATGGAAAGAACGGGCGGGCGCTCGAGGGAAGACGCGGGAGAGGTTTTCCAGCATGGGCGAGCGGGGGCATGTACCTACTTTTCCTCACGCATCAAATCTTGGACGCCGTACCACTGTAATCTGGACCGCGCTTCTTCCCCCGCGGTTCCGCCTATTGCTTGGGGAGTGCAACGGATGTGCCAATGCCGCGAGAGCCCTATTCATGGAACGTTAGGGCTCAGGTCATCCCCTCGCGTGCCGTGCTATGCGTATCTGTCTTGAAACCGCCCCCTTGAGCGCTGTGCTCCGACAACCCCGGGAAAAGCGCCCATTCTTGATACTATGGAGACGGAAAAAGGCGGACCGGGCTTCGTTGACAGGGTCCGGTCCGTGTGTTAAGGTCTGCCAGCATTCGGCCCTTGAGCACGGTCTCATGAACTCCCTGGCCGGCAGTGGGGCCTGGGATCCTTGTGAGGAAATCCCGTGGAGCGTGAGTCCTCCCGAATCGAGACCCTGTATCTCGATGCCCATCCGACCTCTTATAAGCTCTTCGAGCGAGCGCGTCAACTCATCCCCGGCGGCATCACCCACGACATCCGACACCTTACTCCCTTCCCCCTGTACGTCGAGCGAGCCGCAGGGACGCGGAAATGGGCGGTGGATGGTCAGGAACTGGTCGACTACTGGATGGGACACGGGTCCCTCTTTCTCGGGCATCTGCACCCCGAGGTTACGCGGGCGGTCAGGGCCCAGCTCGAAAAGGGAACACATCTCGGGGCGTGCCATCCGTTAGAGGTCCGCTGGGCCGAACTAGTGCATCGGATGGTCCCGTCGGCAGAGCGGGTCCGATTTACCGGTTCTGGGACCGAATCCACGCAGCTCGCCCTTCGCCTCGCCAGGGCGTCTTCGGGAAAGGATAAGATCCTAAAATTCGAAGGCCATTTCCACGGCTGGCACGACTATGCCACGGTCGGGGTGAGGCCTCCATACCAGACCCCGGTATCTCGCGGGGTTCCGGAAGAGGCTGCGGGCCAGATCCTCCTCTGCCCTCCCAATGACATTGGCGCCTTCGAGAAGCTTCTCGATAAGGAGGTCGGGGGGGTCATCCTCGAGCCGGCTGGGGGTACCTCTGGGACTATTCCAACGGATCCGGTGTTCCTGCAGCAGCTCAGGGAGATGACCCGAAAAAAAGGAGTGCCTCTGATCTTTGACGAGGTGATCTCGGGCTTCCGTCATGCGCCGGGGGGTGCCCAAGAGTACTACGGGGTGACGCCGGATCTCACGGCGCTGGCAAAGATCGTCGCGGGCGGCATGCCGGGAGGTGCGGTCGTCGGCCGGGCCGGCATCATGGACCTGATCGCCTTTCGGGGAGACCGTGAGTGGGATCGCCACGAACGGGTTGCCCACGCCGGGACCTTCAACGCAAATCCCCTGGCAGCGGCCGCGGGCATCGCCACCTTGGAGCGGATCAGTGATGGAGAGGCACAGCGGCGGGCGAACCGGATGGGGGAGCGGTTGCGGGAGGGGATGAACGAGGCGATCGCCAGGACCGGCGCCGATCTCCTCGTCTACGGCGAGGGCTCGGTCTTCAACTATTTCGTCGGTCCCTCGCGGGTCGGCCTCAGGGCAGGCGAGATCTCCTCACGGACAGACCATAGGGCTCTCCAGGCCACCAACGTGCGGTCCCACCATAGACTGCGCCTGGCCATGATCCTCAACGGGGTAGACATCCCCCCGTTTCACGGGTGGATCTCGTCCGTCCACACCGAAGAAGATATTGCGTTGACGGTTCAGGCCTTTGAAAAGGCCCTGCGGATGCTTCAGGCGGAAGGCCTCGCGTAGATCCTCCCCGGTTTTCACCTCGCTCCCTCCCCATCGCTACCCCGACGCCCGCATGCATGCTGCAACACCGGGGGTTTTCGCGTTGCCTCGGACCACGCGCTCTGATAGCATGCTGAGGAGTGGGGAATGCCGATGGTCACGTTTCTCACAGGCGCCACGGGCTTTATCGGTGGCGCCATCCTTAATCGTCTCCTCCGCGAAGGGAAACGGGTCCTGACGCTGGTTCGTCGCGAGGAGGCTGCCCGTCAGCTCGCCGCCAAGGGGGCGCATCCGGTCATTGGGGATCTCCGCAGCCCTGTCACCTATACGGAGGCGTTACGGCAGTCCGATCTCGTGATCCACGCCGCCGGGTTGAATGTCTTCTGTCTGGCCGACCCCCGACCCCTCTATGAGGTGAACGTGGATGGAACCCGGGCCCTCTTGCAGGCGGCGGGGGAGGTAGGGGTTCAACGCATCGTGTACACGAGCTCTGCGGTGACGATCGGTGAGCCGTATGGGCAGGTGGCGCACGAAGGAACACTGCATCGGGGCACGTTCCTGTCCCATTACGAGCGGTCGAAGTGCGAGGCCGAGCAGGTCGCCCTAGGCCTCGCGCGCCAGGGACTTCCCGTCGTGGTCCTGAATCCCTCTTCTGTCCAGGGACCGGGTCGGCTCCACGGAACCGCGCGGATCTTTCTCGATTATCTTAACGGGCGGTTGCCGGTTGTCTGCGGGGACTGGTTCAGCTTCCTCTATGTTGATGACTGTGTCGAGGCACATCTCAATGCGGCACAGATGGGGCGGGTCGGGGAGCGGTATCTGCTGAGCGGCGCATCGGTGACGAGGCGTGAGCTGCTCGAGACCTTGGAAGAGGTGACCGGCGTCCACCGACGACTCTGGCACGTAGGTCCCCGGCTTGCCCTGATCCTCGGGACAGGGATGGAGTGGGGTGGCCGCCTCAGCGGACGCCGGCCGAGAGTCTGCGCGGAGCTTATCCGCACCATTCTGCACGGCAGCAGGTATGACAGCGCCAAGGCGGAACGGGGGCTCAAGCTGCGCTTTACCCCGTTGCGAGCGATGGTGGTCCGGACCGTCGCCTGGTATGCGCAGGCCGGCCATGTGAAACACCCACTCCCGCGTCTCGCGTCCGAGGAAAGGTAAGCATGCCCGATCTTCAGGCTCTCATTCTCGTCTGTATCGCGTACCTCATCGGCTCCATCCCGTTCGGCCTCCTGTTCTCCCGGGCGTTGGCGCGGGTGGACATCCGGCGGCACGGAAGCGGGAATATCGGAACGGCCAACGTCCTCCGGATCGTTGGCAAGCGGGCGGCGGCCCTCACCCTGCTCGGCGATCTGCTCAAGGGGTTTCTCCCTGTCTTGGGCGCTCGCTTCCTGGGAGTATCGGAGATGTGGGTAGCCGGGGTCGGCCTCGCGGCGGTGCTGGGCCACAACTGGCCGGTCTATCTCGGGTTCGCCGGCGGCAAGGGCGTGGCCACCAGCTTCGGGGCGCTCCTCGCCATGACGCCGATCCCCGCCCTCCTGGGACTCCTCACCTGGACGGCAGTCGTCCTCATCTTCCGCTACACCTCTCTGGCGGCGCTGGCCGCCAGCATCTGCGTCCCGCCCGTCATCCTGTTCTTCACCGGCGCCGGTCCGTATCTCGCCTTCTCCCTCCTCGCCGCCCTCCTCATCTTTGTCCGCCACCGGGACAACATCAAGCGGCTCTGGGCGGGGACGGAGCATCGCGTGGGCCAGCGGGTACGTGCGGGCTGATCGCGCGGCCGTGACGCACGTCGAGATTCAGAGGGCGCGGTGATCGAGGAGGCGCTTGGTCCACAGGAGGCCGATGAGGCTTTGTGCGTCCACGATCCGATTCGCGAGGGCCATGCGGAGCGCCCGGCGGAAGGGAAGGCGGATCGGCTCGACGAATTCGCCGGCCGTGGGGCCCGGGCGCTTGACCGCCGTCAGCCCCCTGGCGAGGAAGATGTGGATGCATCCGGTGGAGAAGCCGGCGGCGTGATAGACGACGCAGAGCTTCTTGAGCCGCTTCGGCCGCATGCCGGTCTCCTCGGCGCATTCGCGCCGGGCCGTCCGCACAGGGGATTCTCCCGGATCAATGACCCCGGCCGGCAGTTCGTACAGGACCCGCCCGAGCGCAGGTCGATACTGGCGGACCAGATAGATGTTTCCAGCGTCATCGAGGGGGATCACGGCCACCGCATCGGGCGGCCGGACGATATCGCGGGTCGCGGTCGTCCCGTCAGGCAGACGGACGACGTACAGGTGCGTCGTGAGGTAGTTGCCCGCATAGACCAGCCGTCGCTCGAGGACCTTTTCTTGCAGTCGCATCAGTGTCCCTCCTGTGGGTGAAGGATCTGTCGACCGGAATCCCAAAATGTCGGCTACAGCACTGAGTCATATGCGGAATGGGTTGGATTGTACCGCAGCGGTATCCGTGCATGCTATGATTTCGGTCGGGTGAGGGCAGGATGAGGAAGGAAGGAATCTGCCGATGGTTTTCTGGAGGATTCTCCATGAGAGCTGGATCGAAATTTTTGGGGCTGATCGTGTTCGTCGCGCTGTTGAGCCTGCGATGCGCAGCGCCGACGAAGCGCCCTCCTATCGAAAGGCTCACGGAGGTCGAGGTGGAAGGGGCGAGCCCGCTGATCGTCAAGGTGGCCGACATCGAGAAGCGTCCCTTGCGCACCGATGAAATGTCGCCTCCAAGCACGGCGGGCTTCTTCTGGGAGTACCGGGTCAGGATCGCCAATCCGAGCGATATTGGGTATCGTCTGGACCGCCTGCACCTCACGGTCCAAAACCTGTGGGGAAAGAGCTGGCCCGGAGATCAACCCCTGAACTTCAGGGTGAAAGAGGGGGGTGAGGAAGAGGTTGTGGTTCGGGCACGATTGGCCTCTTCCAGCCCGGAGGATACGCCCGGCCTTACCGGGATAGAGGCCTTGACGTTCCTCGGTCACCGTGACGATGGGCAACCGATCACCTTCACCGTCCGCGTTCCCCTGAACTAAAGCCGATCACCGTTCATTGGGCGAGTTCATTGGGTTCGTTGGACTCAATAAACCCCATAAGCCAACACCTAATACCCGATCCCGTGGTCAGTGGGCGGCGCGAGCCTGGACGTTGGCCAAATCCTCGATGAGGGTGATGACGGCCGAGTGGTCCAGGCCTCCCCGACCCTTAGCCCTCAAGGCCGCAAAGAGTTCCTGGACGATGGCGGTGGTCGGGAGAGGAACCCGCAGCGACCGGGCCGCCTCCATGATGAGGCCGAGATCTTTGTAATGGAGATCGATCTTGAATCCCGGCTGAAAGTTCCCCTTGATGATCTGGGGGCCTTTCATCTCGAGGCATCGGCTGCCCGCCATACCACCCCCCAAGGCCTGGATGAGACGTTCGGGGTCGAGCCCGGCCTTCGCCGCAAGCGTCAGGGCCTCACCGATGGCCGTCAGGTTGATGGCGACGATCACCTGATTGGCCAGCTTCGTGAATCCCCCGGCCCCAGCAGACCCCATGTACGTGATCGTCTTGCCCATGGCCTGCAAGACAGGACGAACCGCCTCGAAGACCTCCTGATCCCCGCCGACCATGATTGAAAGGATCCCCTCGATGGCCCCCTTCTCCCCCCCGCTCACCGGAGCATCCAGGGCCTTGACCCCCTTTTTTTTCGCCTCCTGGTAGATCTTCTGTGAGACCAGGGGAGAGATCGTACTCATATCGACCAGGATTGTGCCCGGCTTTGCGCCTTCCAGGACGCCATCTGCTCCGAGAACAACTGCCTCGACATCGGGCGAGTTCGGCAGCATCGTGATGACCACCTCAGAAGAGGCAGCCACGTCCTTGGGCGAGGAACCCAGGGCTGCTCCTGCGCGTTTCAGATCGTCCATCGCCGGACGCGAGCGGTTGTAGACGGTGAGACCGTGCCCCGCCTTCAGGAGATTCCGCACCATGGGCTTTCCCATGATGCCGAGCCCAATGAAACCGATCTTTTTCGACATGACTCTTACTCCCGGTTCTTGGTTGAGGGTTCAGGGTTCACGGTCTGAGTCTGGGACGTGAGTTCGGAATCACGAACCTTGAACCATGAACGATGCACCCTGAACTCTGAACTAGCGAAGAGTGAGGACCTCGGGATTGACCAGATTGGGCGGCCGATGGCCGGTGACGGCAGCCACACAGTTCTCCGCGGCCATACACGCCATTCGTGTCCGGGTCTCCATGGAGGCGCTGGCGATGTGAGGGGCCAGGACCACGTTCTGCAGCCGCAGGAGTCCCCGCAGGACCTTGGGTTCCCGCTCAAAAACATCGAGGCCCGCCCCGGCGATGGTCTTCGTTTTCAGGGCGTGGAGCAGGGCCTTTTCTTCCACGATCGGGCCTCGGGCCACGTTGATGACGATGGCCGTCTCTTTCATCGCCTTCAGCTCTTTCGGGCCGATGTAGTGCCGCGTCTCGGGCGTCAGGGGAAGCACCAGCACGACGAAATCCGATTCATTGAGGAGGGACATCTTGTCCACGTAGGTCGCATTCAGCTCCCGTTCCTTGGCCTCGTTTCGGTGCCGCTGGGTGTAGAGGATCCGCATGTTGAACCCCCGGGCCCGTCGCGCCACTGCCGACCCGATCCGCCCGAGGCCGCAGATGCCCAACGTCTTGCCGTACAGGTCCCGCCCGAGAAACCCCATGAGCATCCATTCTTTCCACTTCCCGGCCCG
>JAKEGQ010000127.1 GCA_022615475.1 Candidatus Methylomirabilota bacterium
CTCTGGTCGAACCGGATGTCGTCGAAGATGAAAAACTCGAGCTCGGGCCCAAAGTAGCTGGTGTCGCCGATCCCCGTCTGCTTGAGATAGGCCTCGGCCTTTTGGGCGACGTAGCGGGGATCTCGGCTGTAGGGCTGGCCCGTCACCGGATCCTTGACGTTGCAGATGAGGACAAGGGTCGGGATCGAGAGACAGGGATCCATGGCGGCGGTCGCCGGATCGGGGACCAGGAGCATGTCGGATTCGTGGATATGCTGAAAGCCCCGAATCGAAGAGCCGTCGAACCCGATGCCCTCCTGGAAGAGTCCCTCGTTCATCTCTGCGGTAGAAAGTGAGAAGTGCTGCCAAAGCCCGGGCAAGTCGATGAACCGGAGATCAACGATCTTTGCCCCTTTCTCCTTTGCCAGCTTGATGACATCCTTGGGGGTCATGGTCTCCCTCCTCAGTGGGCCCGTGCAGGGCCACGGTGGTTGAAACGCCTCTGTGCGGAATCAATGTTCACGATACACCCTCCGACTCACGGTGCGGTGCGCGGCCTGGTCTTCTCCACAGGCTACTGAAGGGAAGGACCCCCCACCCGGGCGTACTCGCCGTAGGCGGGAAGGTCCAGGGCATAGGCGCTCTCGCTGTGCTGGGAGAGGTCGAGCCCCTGAATCTCCTCCTCTTCCGAGACCCGAAGTCCCATGGTCACATCGAGGACCTTCAGGATGATCGTGGTGCCGACGAGGGCCAAGACCCATGTCGCAACGACGGCGATGAGCTGAGCCTTCATCAATCCAGGGTTACCGTAGAAGAGCCCATCCGCCCCCGCCTCATTGATCGCCTTGGAGGCGAAGAGGCCGGTGGCCAACGCCCCCCAGGTCCCGCCGACGCCGTGGACCCCCACCACATCCAGGGAGTCGTCGTAGCCGAGTTTCGTCTTTAGATTACAAGCCGTGTAGCAGAGGACCCCGGCGAAAGCCCCAATGATGATCGAGGGGAGCGGCGCGACGAAACCGGAGGCCGGGGTGATGGCGACCAGGCCTGCCACCGCCCCCGAGGCTGCGCCGAGGACGGTCGGTTTGCCTTTGGCAATCCACTCCGCAAACATCCATGAGAGGACCGCAGCAGCTGTCGCAGTGTTGGTGACGACGAAGGCGCTGGTGGCTAAGCTGCCAGCCCCCAAGGCGCTGCCCGCGTTGAAGCCAAACCACCCGACCCACAGCAGTGAGGCCCCGATGACGGAGAAGGGGAGGTTATGCGGCGGCATCGGTTCGTGCCCATAGCCGCGGCGCTTTCCGATGATGATGGCGGCGGCCAGGGCCGAGATCCCCGAACTGATGTGCACCACCGTCCCTCCGGCGAAATCGAGCGCCCCCAGTCCCCGCAGCCACCCCCCAACACCCCACACCCAATGGGCCAGAGGATCGTAGATAAAGGTGGCCCACAAGAGCATGAAGGCGAGGAAGGTGCTGAACTTCATCCGCTCGGCGAATGCTCCGGTGATCAGGGCGGGGGTGATGATGGCGAACATGAGCTGGTAGATCATGAACGCCTGGTGGGGAATCGTCGCGGAGTAGTCCGGATAAGGTTCCAGGCCTACGCCCGTCAGCCCGATCCAGTCCAGCCCGCCGATCAGCCCCGCTTTATCCGGTCCAAAGGCGAGGCTGTAACCCCAGAGGACCCACTGAACGCTGATCACGGCCGCGAGGATGAAGCTGTGCATGATGGTCCCGAGGGCGTTCTTCCGCCGCACCAAGCCCCCGTAGAAGAGGAAGAGGCCGGGGATGGTCATCATCAGGACCAGGGCCGAAGAGGTCAGCATCCACGCCGTATCGCCCGAGTCGATCTTGGGAGGCGGGGGAGCCGCCTGCTGGGCCTCTTGGGCAAAGGCGGCCCAGGGGACGACGAGGGGTAAGACGCAGAAGACTAGAAAAACCACGAACAAGGGCAACGCTTTTCTCACCACGATGTGTCCCTCCCTCCGACTTCATTGGCGGTTAGAGGCATGAAATCTCTGTGCTGAACGGGAAAAGTCCTCGCACTCGTAAGCATCCGGCATGCCAGGGCCGGTGAGGCGCAGTAAGTCCTCGATATTACGCAAAGACTCCGGTAGCACGGCGGGTAGTCCTGGAGGTGAATCGCCTAAAAAGAGGGCAAGGACTGAACAGATGAAGAGTAGATGCTCACGGCGTGGGCAATTCGGCCTTTGACATTGACAGACGTGGGGGCGGGGGATATAAGGAGACGCCGGTAGCGACGGGGGTCATGGGTGTGATCCCCGTCCATTTTTTCGGGGGGAGCCGATGCAGATTGCCTCGGTTGCTTCAGAGATGATGCCGTTTGCCCAGACGGGCGGATTGGGCGATGTGACCGGAGCCCTTCCCCCCGTCCTGGCGCGGCTCGGGCATCAGATCACCGCCGTTCTCCCCAAATACCGCACCATCAATCCCGAGCGGCATGCCCTGGTCCGTCGTCGGGAGGAGATCCGAGTCCCCCTGGGAGATACACGAACAGAAGCCGCAGACCTGTGGGAGGGCCGATGGAGAGGCGTCCGCGTCATCCTGCTTGATCACGCAGGGTTCTACGACCGCGAGGGGCTCTACCAGGAGAATGGCGTAGACTATCCCGATAATGCCGAACGATTTATTTTTTTCTCCCGCGGCGTCCTGGAGGCCCTCAAGGTGCTGGACCTGAGACCCGACGTGATTCACTGCCACGATTGGCAGAGCGGTCTTATCCCCCCGTACCTGAAGACGGTGTACGGCGGGGACGCGTTCTTTGCGGACGTGGCGAGCCTGCTCACGATCCACAACCTGGGGTACCAGGGCCTCTTTCCCGCCGCCGTGTTTCCCCTTACCGGTCTTCCCCACGGGCTGTTCGCTCCCCACGGTGTCGAGTTCTGGGGGAAGGTGAATTTCCTCAAGGCCGGCCTCGTGTACGCCGACCTCCTGACCACGGTGAGTGTAACGTACAGTCAGGAGATCCAGACACCGGAGTTCGGTTGCGGTCTAGACTCCGTGATCCGGCAGCGGGCGGCCGATCTCTACGGCGTGCTGAACGGCGTGGACTACCAGGATTGGAATCCCACAACCGACCCCTACCTCGTAGCCACCTACTCGTCCGAGGATCTCAGCGGCAAAGCCGCCTGTAAGCGCGACATTCAGCAGGTGATGGACCTGCCCCCCCGTGCAGATGTTCCCCTCCTGGCCGTGATCTCTCGGCTGGCGTACCACAAGGGAATCGACCTCATCGTGGCGATCGCGGAGCGGCTCCTGAGCCTCGATGTGCAAATGGTCCTCTTGGGGACGGGGGAGGTGGAACTCGAGCGGGCTCTGCAGGTGCTCCAGAGGAGATTCCCCGACAGGCTTGCGGTACGGATCGGATTTGATGTCGCCCTCAGTCATAAGATTCAGGCCGGGGCCGACATGCTTCTCATGCCTTCCCGTTATGAGCCGTGCGGTCTGGGTCAGATGTACAGTCTGGCGTACGGCACCGTTCCGGTTGTCCGGGCCACAGGAGGATTGGCTGATACCATCATCCCCTTTGATCCTGCAGCGGGTACCGGAAATGGCTTTACCTTCATCGATGCCGAGGCCGAGGATCTGCTCCGAGCTCTCCACCAGGCGATTACCCTCTTCCGCGAGCGGGCAATCTGGAGCCGCCTCATGACGAACGGCATGGCGGCAGACTTCTCCTGGGAGCGACCCGCCAGGGAGTACGAGCGGCTCTATCGCGCCGCGCTTGAGCGCCGCCACCCGACGCCGTGACGGCGGCGGGTTCATTGGGTTTATGGAGTTTGTTGGGTTCATTGAGTGCATTGACTTTGTAGGGTTGATCGGGTTCATTTCCAACAAACCCAAGAAACCCAACGAACTCAACAAACCCAACGAACTCGTCAGTGAGGAAATCGTGTCGCACGAGAAGACGATCGAGGGGAGGGAGGTGAGGCGCGAGGTCCTGCGGCTCGCCCTGCCCGTCACGGTGTCATACCTGCTCCACCGGATGGTCACCGCCGTCGACATCTTCCTCGTGGGGGGTCTCGGTGCTCCGGCGGTCGCGGCGGTCGGGCTCGGCCAGCTGCTGGTCTTTGTCAGCATGACGGTGGTGTGGGGGCTGAGCACCGGAACCATGGTTGCGGTAGCGCAGCGGTGGGGAGCGGACCGGCGAACCGAGGCGGGACGGATAGCGGTTCACGGGCTTGTTGCGACGCTGATCCTGACTGTTCCCCTCGCGGCTGCCGGCATGGCGTTTGCGGCAAAGGCTGCCGGGGTGCTGGGGGCTCATCTGTCAGTCCAGGTCCTGACCCAGGAGTACTGCCGATGGGTCTTCCTCGCCTTTCCCGCAACCGCTTTAGTCCATGTCCTCACCTCCACGATGCACGGGGCCGGCGATACGCGGACGCCGATGCGGATATACGTGATCCTGAACCTCTTCCACATCAGCCTGGCCATCCCACTGATCTACGGTTACCTGGGCCTTCCGGCCCTCGGAGTTCAGGGGGCGGCCGTGGCGGTCGCGTGCGCGGAGGTGTTAGGGGTCTTGCTTCTCTGGTGGCAGGGCTGGGCCAAGGGGTATCTGGCCAAGGGGGGATGGGCACTGGACCGCATCCGACCTGTCCTCCATATCGGGTGGCCGGTCGCGATGGACCGGATGATGTGGCAGGCTGGGCAGGCGGTCTATGCCAAAATCTTGCTCCTGTACGGGACCGCGGCCTTTGCCACGCACCAGCTCGGGGTGAACGTCGAAGCGCTCTCGTTCATGCCGGGGTTGGCCATCGGCGTGGCTGCAGCGACTGTCGTTGGACAGAGTGTGGGGAGAGGCAATGTCATCCGGGCTCGTCTCGGGATGGTGGAGGCCAACCGCCTGGGCATCCTCTTTATGGGGGGGATGGGCGTTGTCTTCTTCCTGTTCCCGGCGCCCCTCCTCCATCTGTTTACGGCCGATGAGGAGGTGATCCGCCTCGGCATCATCTTCCTTCGCATCGCAGCGCTCAGCCAGATTCCCCTCGCGGCAACGCTGGTCCTCCAGGGGGCGCTCCGAGGGGCGGGGGATACCCAATATATCCTCGGGGTGACGATCCTCGGCATCTGGGGAGTCCGGATCCCTCTGGCCGCCGCCGCAGCGTGGTGGGGCCTGGGGGTGGCCTATGTATGGTGGGCCTTTCTGATGGACTGGGTAGTCCGGATGGTCCTTGTGCAGCGGCGCTGCCGCTCTTCGCGCTGGGAGCGTAAGGATGTGTTGAAGGTCGCTCAGGTTGCTCTCGATCCTGTTGTCAAGGATCGCTGACGGGGAGTGCTCACGGTGAAGGAGAACCACCTCGACATAGTGAAAAAGCAATTTCGCAGGCAGGCTCCCCGCTTTGGAGACAAGGGACTCACCCTGACCAGCCCCGAGCATCTGGAGTGGATGGTGACGCATCTAGATCTCCAGCCTCACCTTGGCGTCTTGGATGTGGCCGCGGGCACCGGTCATCTCGGCCGGGCCATTGCGCCCCACGTGAAACGGGTCGTCGCAGTGGACGCGACGGCGGAGATGCTTATCGAGGGGAGACGGCAAGCCGAGCAAGACGGGATCGAAAACATCCTCTTTGAGGAGGGGCTTGCCGAGGGATTGCCGTATCCGAACGATGTCTTTGATCTGGTTGTCAGTCGCTTTGCGATTCACCACTTCGAGGATCCGGGCGCTCCGATTGCCGAGATGGTGCGTGTCTGCCGTCCGAACGGGAAGGTCGCGGTAATTGACCTGATCGCGCCGGAAGACGAGGCGGCCGCCGCAGCACATAACCGGTTGGAACGCATGCGGGACTCCTCGCACACGCGGGCCCTTGCGGCCAGCGCGATTCAAAGACTCCTGCGGCAGGCGGGATTGGATGTCGTCCGGGCCGTTTCTCGTGAGGTGCATGTCGATGTCGATCGCTGGTTCGATCTGGCAGAGACCGAGCCCGAGATGCGGCGAACAATCGTTGAGGAGCTGACACAAGAGCTTACAGGGCTTCGGACATCCATCATGCGCCCATTCCTGCGGGATGATCAATTGATGTTTGTCCAGACCTGGCTCATCGCGGTGGGCGTGAAGGGAGGGGTGACGCGATGCTGACCTACCGAAACCTCTTGGAAGAGGCGCTCGAGTCCTGGACCGATGCGCGCCACGGCCTGATTGACGAAGTGCTGAATGTTCCGGGTGATCGATTCGACTTTCGGCCAACACCGGAGGTCCGCAGCGTCAAAGAGCTGGTGGTACACATCCTTGAGGTGGCGATGATGATGACCGGTGAGCTCACCCGTGCCGACACCAACTTCCACCGGCTGCCGTGGCCAAGGCTCCTTCGCCTGCATGCTGGAGCGGCGTATCGGGCAAGAACCAAGGCCGATCTGGTACGGCTCCTCAAGTCCCAGTTCAAGGAGGCCGAGAAGAAGTTTCTGACGGCCGGTGAGCTGCACATGCTGCAGATGATCAAGCGTTTCGATGGAGAGCGGGGCACGCGATTGGCCTGGCTCTACCACGGCATCTCCCACGAGGAGTACCACCGTGGGCAGCTCACCGTGTACGAGCGGCTGATGGGCATCGAGCCGGCCCTGACTCGGAAGATCCGCGGCGGCTAATGCAGCCGGCATAGCAAGTACAGCAGTGCAGAAAATGCAGCGGGTGGGTGCAGGGGGGGCGAAGGGCTAATGCTTCGACAGGCTCAGCACTAGCCGCCGAGGAAGAGGCGGCCAACCTCGGGGTCCCGCAAGAGGTCCTTCCCGGTCCCGGCCATGGCAATCTCGCCCGAGACCAGGACGTAGCCGATGTCGGCGAACTGGAGTCCCTTCTTGGCGTTCTGCTCGACCATGACGATCGTCTTCCCCTGGCGCTTCAGGTCCTCGAGGACCTCAAAGACCATGCCGATGTAACGCGGCTCCAGCCCGATCGATGGCTCATCCACCAGTAGGATGCGGGGTTCCATGACCAGGGAGCGGGCGATCTCGAGGATCCGCCGCTCGCCTCCCGACAGGGTACCAGCCCGCTGGCGGCGGCGCTCTTTGAGGAGTGGGTATCTTGCGAAGATCTTTTCCGCCGCCGCCTTGGCCTTTTGCGGACTGTCCATCAGGAAGCCACCCATCCAGAGGTTTTCCTCGAGCGTCATGTCGGGAAAGACGGAGTTGTGCTGCAGGACGTAGGCGATGCCGGCGGCCTTGAGCTTTTCGTTGGAGCCGAGCCGCGTGATGTCTCGGCTATCTACGGTGATCGAGCCGCCCATAATCGTGCTGAACCCGTAGATCGAGTGGAGCACCGTGGACTTACCGGCGCCGTTGGGCCCGATGAGACACAGGGCCTGCCCGGCTCCGACATGGAGGTCAATACCGTGCAGCACTTCCATCTTGCCGTAGCCGGCCACGAGGCCGTCGATCCGGAGGAGCGGGCTGTTGCCGGCCAGGGCCGTGAGCCGCTCCCGGGATGGGCCTTCTTTGACGACGCGACCTTCTCCCGGCAGCGCCTCTGCCGTGAGGCCCCGCTCTGGTCTTCGCTCAGGGTCGGGGAGCGATGTCTCACGCATCACCGCGCTCCGAGATAGGCGTCGATGACCCGCTGATCGGTCTGGATCGCCTCGGGCGGGCCTTCGGCCAGCAACTGCCCGTGGGCCAGACAGTAGATATGCTGGGCCAGATTCATGATCACTCGCATGTTGTGCTCGATGACGAAGAGGGTGACGCCGAGGTCGGCGTTGATGCGCTTCAGCCGCTCCATCAGGCTGTTGATCAGGACGGGGCTGATCCCGGCCGTCGGCTCGTCGAGCAGCAGCACTTTCGGCTGGTTCATGAGGGCCATGGCCAGCTCCAGGAGCTTTTGCTGGCCGAAAGACATTTCGCCTCCCCGAAGGTGCCGCTTGGGGTAAAGGCCGACGAACTCGAGGAGCCCTTCCGCCCGCTCGGTCACCTCCGACGGGTACGGGGACAGCATTGTTCGAAGTCCCTCATGGACGTGGGGGACGCTGATCTGCACGTTCTCCAGGCAACTCATCTTGCCATAGATGCGTGTCTGCTGAAAGGTCCGGAGGAGCCCCAGGCGGGCGATCTGGGGGACGCGCAACCTGGAGATCTCGCGTCCGTCGAACCAGATGGAGCCGCGGTCGATGGGGTGATACCCGACGATGGAATTGAACAGTGTCGTCTTGCCCGACCCGTTGGGCCCGATGAGGCCGATGATGGCCCCCTGCGGCACCTTGAGGGTAATGCCGTCGTTGGCGATGACGCCCCCGAACGCCTTCGTCACGTCTCGGACGTCAAGGATCGGGGTCATCGGGTTTCTCCGAGGGAGATGGGGGCAGCTCGGGCCTCGAGGTCCACGGTCTCACCGAATCGTTCTGGCCAGCGGCTGCGGAGCCACCCCATGATCCCGAGCGGGAAGAATACGACGATCACCACGATGAGCAGCCCTAAGGCCACCCTCTGCCAGCCCAGGAGGTAGGTCCAGAAGAGTTCCTGAGTGGCATGGAAGATTGTCGCGCCGATCACTGGTCCCCAGAGAGTCCCCTTGCCGCCCAGGATCGCCATCAGCACCATCCACACGCCGAAGGTGATGCCGGGAAAGGCCACCTCGCGGTCGATAAAATTGTTCAGGTGGCCGAACGCCCCGCCCGCCAGGGCGAGGAAGACGGCCGAGATACACCAGGCGATGGTCTTGTACCGCGTCGTGTGGATGCCCATGGCCTCGGCCTTGTCCTCGTCGTCGCGGATGGCGTTGATCGCCAGCCCGAAGCGGCTCGCATAGAGCCTCTTGAGCGTGAAGAAGCAGGTCACGGCCAGGGCGAAGAAGAAATAGTAGAAGAATGTCGCGTTCTGGCCGGGCCCGCCGGGGAAGATGGGGGCCACCATGCCCGAGCCAGCGCCGATGTAGCCCCACCCGCTGGCGATCTCGCCGGCGGCGATGCCCACCCCCAGGGTGCAGATGGCGAAGTACTGTCCACGCAGGCCCAGGATGCCCGAACCCAGCCCCGCTGCCACGGCCACGGCGATGATCACCGCGAGGGCCAAACCCACGGCCAATCCGTTGAAGTAATTGAACAACGGGCTTGATGTCGCGAGGTCGCCGGTGGCCTGTGATTGCCCCTCGACAGCGAAGAAAAGGTCTCGCTGAACCACGGCGGCCACGTAACACCCGATCCCGAAGAAGACGATGTTGCCGAAGGAGTTATAGCCCATTTGTCCGCCGCCAAGGTCCCAGGTCAGGGCGAAGAGGATCATCATCCACAAGAGCGCCATTTGGACACGGAACGCAGGGGCAAGGTGTGGGGCGAGCAGGCTTATCAGGCAGATAAGCGTATATAGAAGAAGATTCCGTGTGGTATTCGTCACTTCAGATACTTCCGTTGGCGGCTCAGAAGTGCGTTCCGCCACACGAGGATCGCGACCAAGAGTGAGAAGACAAAGGCCGCCTGGTATTCGGTCCCCAGGAGAAAGCCGGCAAAGTTCTCGACCGCGCCAAGGCCGAGGCTGGCAAGGAGCACGCTCGCCATGTTGCCCAGGCCGGCCACGGTCACGATCATGAATGCGCGGAGGGTATAGGCCAACCCCAGATATGGATGGACCAGCCAGGTCATCACCACGAGGCTGCCGGCCGCGCCGCAGATAGCCGCATTCAGCGCGAAGGTCGTGGAAAAGACGCGGTCCGTGTTGACGCCCATGATGCGGGCGGCGCGCGCGTTCTGGGCGGTCGCGCGGATCGCCTGGCCTAGGCGCGAGCGCTTCAGGAAGAGGAACAGGGTCGCGCCGAGTATTAGGGCGCAGATGAAGGAAACCACCTTGATCTGGCTCACGACGATCAGGCCGTCGGCGAGGAAAAAGCTGCCGAGCCCGGATTCTGCCGTCCGGACATCCGCTTGGAAGAGCTGGTTGGCGAGCTGCTGCAGGAAGATACTGATGCCGAAGGTGGCCAGGATCGAGATGAACATGTCCTTGTCAACCACACGAAACACTACGGTCCGGTAGAGCGCCCATCCGAGGAGGTACAGGGCGGCCGCCGCTACCGGCACGGTATAGAGAGGGTGCACTCCGGCCGCGGCGAGGAAGAAGGTGACATAGCCGCCAAGCATGACAAACTCGCCCTGGGCGATGTTGATGATGTCCATGACGCCCCAGACCAGCGCCATTCCATAGGCCGCCAGGGCGAAGATGGCGCCGATGAGGATGCCATCAACGAGCAGTTGTGCCGACAGGATCGGCGCATTGAACAGCAGGAGAAGGTTGTCCACCATTAGCGGAAATAAAAGCACCCGCCCCGCGGCTTCACCGGGGCGGGTGCACGTGTCACACGGTTACCGCTTGCTCCACGGCGGAATCGGGTGAATCAACTTGCCCTCGGCCACCTTGGTAGGTGCCACGACCTTGTAATCGCCGTTCTGGATCTGGTAGAGGACCATCGGCTTGGCGGTGTTCTTGCCGGTTGCGTCAAACTTGACGGGCCCATAAAAGGTCATCACATCGGTCTTCGCGATGGCCTCACGAACCTTCTCGATGTCGAATGAGCCGGCCCGCTCAAAGGCGTCGATGTACACCAGCAGGGCAGCCGTCGATTCGGCGGCCTGATAGGGCGGGGCGTAGTTGAACTCCTTCTCGAACCGCTTCGCGTACTCCTCCGCGGTGCCGAACCACTTGTCCTTGTAGTTCAGGCTGCGGTCCCACTGCGCCGCGCAGAGGGTGTACTCGGCCGCCTTGCTGAGCGTCTCGGCGACCCGGGCCGCATCGCAGTGGGTGACGGCGAGCATGGGGACCTCTATCTTCATGTCGGAGACCTGACGGACCGCTAACGTGGCCCCCCTGGCGTGGCCGGAGACCACGAGGATGTCGGGCTTCAGCGCCTTCACCTTGGTCAGCGTAGCCGCCATGTCGTTGATTTCTGTCGGTAGCTTGTCGTCGATGACGATCTGCATCCCCCAGCGCTTGGCGTCTTCCACTACCCCGTCACGCACGTCGAGGCTGAACGGATCGTTCTCGAAGGCCATTGCGATCTTGAGCGACTTCGGATCGCGACCCTGCTGCTTGGCCACCTCCGCCGCAAGATTGACAGCATCGCGCAGGTAGTAGTCTGAGGTCGAGAGCACGGCGAACAGATACTTGTAGCCTTGAGTAAAGAGCTCACGCGCCGCGCCGTTGCCTTCCACGTGTGGGATCTTGTACTTCTCGGTCACCGGGGCGATCGCCTTCGTGACCCCCGAGCTGTACGGGCCCAACATGAACTTGACCCCATCCTGATTGATCAAGCGTTCGGCGAGCTGCGCACCGCGCGCCGGGGTGGACTCGTCGTCGTAATAGAGGACCTTGATCCTGTAGTATTTCCCGCCGACCCTGACACCACCCATCTCGTTGATGCGCTTGACGCCCAGTTCGTAGCCGTCCTGCGTGTTTTTGCCGTTCGTTGAGTACTTGCCTGTCAGGGACACCGCGGCACCGAAGATGATGGTATCTCCTTCGACCTTCGGGCTCGCCGGCCCGACCGCGGCGAGCACCAATGCGACTGCACCCAACACTGCCCACCGTGGGTTCTTGAGCATCTTCACCATCGTTTTTCTCCTTGCGCTCCTTTCCCCTGCGACCGGCCCCGGTAGAAATCTCGTGACGTTTGGTACCGCCCCCTCTTCTTCTCCACCCTGCGCGGGTGAGAGTGCAAGTGTCGTGCCGAAAGTTCCTTTGTTATTCAATGGTTAGCAGACACGATTCCGGCGAGAGATTAACCACAACTCTTGTGGTGAATCGTATCCGGTAATATGGTCTGATGTCAAGTCAGCGATTGTGCCGCGCTCCACGGTGGGAGGTTCCCGTCGGGATCAAAGGTCACCTCGTGCGGGTCCGAGAGCAAAGAGAGATCCCGGCGCTCCCGGGCCTCGGGGAGGAGGGATTCGGAGATCAGGATGCTCTTGAGCTCGAGGGTGTTCTTGATCCGCACGATGCGTGCGCTCGAGGGGTCACTCGTCCGGATGGTCTTGAGGATGGCCTGGAGGGCTTCGCGGTCGGTGGAGAAAGCGATCGGGAGGCGGGAGTGTTCGGGGGTCTGGGCGGCCAGTGAGTTGACATAAGTAACCCCGCGGTCCATCTCCCTCAGGAGGCGCTCCGTGGTGACGTCGGCCAACCCGATGCCGTTGGCGTTCCCTTGGGTTCCCTTCGTGAGGCCCCGGACGAAGATCCGGGCGATCCGGGGCTTCGCAGGAGGCTTTTCGATCAGGCTGAACCGCCGTCCGATCACATTGGTGTCCATCCCGGTCCCCGCGATATCCTTTCCCATCTCATCGACGATCAAGAGATCGATGTCATCGAAGGGAAGCCGCGGCGCCCACCGGCGTGCGCGCAGAAAGAGTCTTTCCTCTCCGCGGACGAGGCCTTCGGGTCGAAGGGCAAGCACCTGGGCTAGCCCTCCGTCGCTGTTTTCGAGGATGGCCAGCCCGCCCAGGATGCGCGCCCGAGTGAGGACCACAGCGCTGACGGCCTGGATGACCCGCTCATAGCCGTGTTGCATGACGGCCTGATGGTAGCTCGCCGCCCCTTGGTGGTTGCCCAGCCCGAAGGCCGTCATCTTGAGGAGGCCACTGCCGATCCTGCCGGCGAAGCCAGTGTGGGGCTTTATGCGGTTGACCAGGAAGATCCCATCCGTCTTGCTTGCCTCTGAGTCGAGGACGACGGGAATCCCCTCGGGTGTGAGACCGAGGGGGGTAACGTCCATGGAGGAGAGGATCGATACCCCCATCGTCTCTTCAGAGATCCCGTACATGCGCAGGAGCTGCCGTTGTCCCTCGGCGGTGCCGCCTCCGTGGCTTCCCATGGCCGGGATGATGACCGGTTCTGCGTTGAGCCGACGCAGGGCGGAGACGACGGTTTTCGTGATGGTAGCGATTTCCCCGATCCCGCGGCTGCCGGCGGTGATCGCCACCCGCTGTCCTGGACGGATCCGCTCCGAGAGGGCAAGGTTTTTGAAGGCTCGTTCGGCGGCGGCCGCCGCGTTGGCAAGGGTGGGGCCCCGGCGCTTTATCTGGAGCAGAGCCATCCGTGGAAAGGCCATCACGACGCCTCCTGGGGGATGGGCGGAATATAGGCGGCACCCGAAAGGGGTGTCAAGGACTTGTCCAGGGGCCTTGACAGGTCTTGGTCGCGTGGCTACCCTTGCCCGAGCCCTTAACGAAACCACACGAAGGCAACTCGGGCAGCGAGTATGACACTGACAGCAGTCTTTTTCGATGCCGGTAACACGCTCCTCAGCCTCGATTATGGCGCCATCGTCGATGCGCTCGAGGTGGAAGGGTTCCCTGTCACCCGGGACGAGGTCTGGAGGGCTGAATGTCGGGCTAGGGTCAGGCTCGACCCCTTCCTGGCGCGGATCGAGGTTCGAGAATCCCGTGAGGTCTTTTCCCGCTATATGCGATATACCTGCGAAGAGATGGGAATCGCCTGGGGCGAGAGGGCGGAGCGAGTCCTGGAGCGGCTTAGGGAGATCAACCGACGCGAAAGCCTCTGGCGGGGAGGGGCGATGCCAGGGGCTCGCGATGTCCTGGCCGAGCTGAAGGGCAAGGGCTACCGCGTGGGGGTTATCTCGAACTCCGATGGCCGACTCGAGACCCTTCTCAGGGACGCGGGCCTGACAGGATCACTCGATGTGATCATCGATTCGCAGGTCGTCGGCGTCGAAAAGCCTGATCCACGTATCTTTCACTTGGCGCTGGAGCGAACCGGCGTTGCACCCCACGAAGCGGTCTACCTGGGGGATTTTTACAGCCTCGATGTGGTGGGGGCGCGATGCGCCGGGTTCGAGGCTATCCTCCTTGATCCGCTCTGTGCCTGGCCCCACATCGACTGCGTGAAGGTCAAGGACCTGTTCGAAATCCCCGGTCTCCTTCTCGCCAAGGAC
>JAKEGQ010000128.1 GCA_022615475.1 Candidatus Methylomirabilota bacterium
CTCAAGGCCGCGGTGGCGGCGGGGATCGGCGCCAGTATCATCATCCCGAGCCGATCCCGTGCGGCCAAGAAGACCCTCAAGATCCTGCAGTGGAGTCACTTCGTCCCTGGACACAGCAAGTGGTTCAACGGCATCTACGTCAAGGAGTGGGGCCGGAAGAACGACACCGATGTGATCGTGGACAACATTGGCGCGGCGGGGCTCAGCGCCCGGGCCGCCGCCGAGGTCTCGGGCCAGAGGGGCCATGACCTCTTCATGTTCATCTCGCCTCCCCCGGTCTTCGAGGATCAGGTCATCGATCACAAAGAGATCTACGAGGAGTGTGAGCGGAGGTACGGCAAGGCCATTCCCCTCGCCATCCGGAGCACCTACAATCCCAAGACCAAGAAGTATTACGGCTTCTCCGACAGCTACGCCCCCGACCCCATCAACTATCGGAAAGACCTGTGGGATGACGTCGGGATCTTTCCCGAAACCTGGGATGACATCCGGCTCGGTGGGGCCAAGATCAAGCAAAAGCATGGCAAGCCGGTGGGGATCGGGCTGGCCGCCGAGACCGACACCGGCACGGCCATGCGGGCCATCATGCACTCCTTCGGCGCCTCAGTCCAGGACGAAAACGGCAACCTCGTCCTCAACTCCAAGCAGACGCTCGAGGCCGTCAAGTACGTCAAGGCCCTGTTCCAGGAGGCGATGACCCAGGAGGTCCTCGCCTGGGATGAGTCCTCGAACAACCGCTTCATGCTGGCGGGGAAGGGGTCGCTCGTCCTCAACTCCATCTCGGTCACGCGCACCGGGGAGGCCGAGAAGATCCCGATGACAGACCACATCTGGTTGACGAAGGCTCCCAAGGGTCCGGTGGCGCGTATAGGGCTGGCACACCTCATCCAAGTCTACGTGATCTGGAAGTTCGCCGAGAACATCGCGGGGGCCAAACAGTTCCTCGTCGATTACATCGGCAATTCTAGGCAGGGATGCCTGGCGAGCGAGTTTTACAACTTTCCCTGTTTCCCCAAGGCCGTTCCCGATCTCAAAGAGCTGCTCGCCCGTGATCCAAAGGCCAGGCCCCCGGATAAGTACAAGGTGCTGGAGGATGTCCTGGATTGGACGACCAACGTGGGCCATCCGGGCTACGCCAACGCGGCGACAGACGAGGTGTTCAAGACCTGGGTGTTGAACACGATGTTCGCGGAGGCGGCCACAGGGGCTCGGACGCCCGAGGAGGCCATCAGGCGGGCCGAGAAGAAGTGCCAGGGAATCTGGAAGAAGTGGCGGGAGAAGGGGAAGATCTAGGGAGGGCGGTCACGTTCAAGGGGACGCAAAGGCGGGGCGGAGCTTGGCGGCGATGGCTTCGAGGTTCTCTTTCCCCTTGAAATGCGCCACGCTCTTCATGCTGCCGCCGCCATCGCCCGGATACCGGGGGATGATGTGGATGTGGACATGAAAGACCTCTTGCCCGGCCGCCTTGCCATTATTGATCCCCAGGTTGAAGCCGGCGGCGCCTAACGCGCCCTGCACCTTTGCCGCGACCATCGCGGCCGCCTGAAAAAGCCTCCCCACCTCTTCGGGCGGCATATCCGAAAGCGTCGCGTAATGCTGACGCGGAATGACCAGCGTGTGCCCGGGCGCGCAGGGAAAGATATCGAGGAAAGCCATCTCCCCGTCCCCCGCAAAGATCGTGTGCGACGGCCGCTCCCCTTGAGCGATCTGGCAAAAGAGGCACCCGCTCACGGCGCGCCTCTCACTTTCCGCCCTCGCGCGGGAATGGGAACCCACTCAATCACGTGAAGCCCAAAGCCGTCGAGTCCCACGATACGCCGAGGATTGCTGGTCAGCAGGCGAATCCGGCTGAGCCCCAGGTCTACCAGGATCTGGGCGCCGATCCCATACTCGCGCAGATCGACACCCCTCCGAGGAGACTCGGCAGCCCTGGGTCCCTCGGAGTCCGTCAGGTGGCTCGTCCATCCCACTCCGCCTGATGCCTCGCGGATGTACACCAGCACCCCCTTCCCCACCTCACTGATGAGCTCCAGGGACGCCTGGAGCTTCTCCCCGCAGCCGCAGCGCAAAGACCCGAGGGCGTCACCGAGGAGACACTCCGACTGCACTCTCACCAGGACGTCATCCGCCGCGGCCACATCCCCGAGGATCAGGGCCAGATGGTGCCGCCCGTCCATCTGGCTTTCATACAGGATCCCCCGAAACGTGCCGTGGCGGGTGGGAAAGGTCGTGCTCGCGATGCGTTTGACGAGCTTGTCGCGCCGCATCCGGAAGTCGATGAGGGCCTTGACGGTGAGACTCACCAGGTGATGGTGCCCGGCAAAAGCCTGAAGGTCTGTCAGGCGCGCAGCCTCCCCTGCGTCCGTCAGGATGGCGCAGAGGACGGCTCCGGGATAGAGGCCGGCCAGGCGGCAGAGATCGAGCGCGGCCTCTGCCTGCCCCGCGCGCGTCAGGACCCCTCCTTCCATGGCGCGGAGCGGAAAGATGTGACCGGGCCGGACCAGGTCCTCGGGCCGGGCCTTGGCATCAACGAGCGTCTGAATGGTAACGGCCCGGTCAAAGGCAGAGATGCCGGTCGTCGTTCCCGCCCTGGCATCCACCGACACACAATAGGTGATGTCACCGGACCCCTGCCGCTCCGGGACCATGA
>JAKEGQ010000014.1 GCA_022615475.1 Candidatus Methylomirabilota bacterium
CGCACCCGGCCGAGGTCTACGTGATCAATACCTGCACGGTGACCGAGCGGGCCGATGTCGATGCGCGTCGTCTCATCCGGCAGGCCATCCGGCAGAATCCCACGGCCTTTGTGGTCGCCACCGGCTGCTATGCGCAGGCCGCCCCTGAACGGATCGCTGCCATTGACGGGGTCGATCTGATCCTCGGCAATGTCGAGAAGATGGATCTGATGCGGCATCTGAGGACCGCTGGCTGGGAGGTCCAGGATCTGGAGCACGATCGCCGACGGGAGCAGGGGATCCACATCCGTGTCGGTAATATCGCGGCGGCCCGCACCTTTGAGGCCGCGCCAGCGCCGGAGCGGCCGGATCGGACGCGTCCCTTCTTGAAGATCCAGGACGGGTGCAACTTCGCCTGTACCTTCTGTATCATCCCGGCGGTCCGGGGCCCGAATCGCAGCCTCTTACCCGATCGGGTGGTGGAGGAGGGCCGGCGCCTCGCCGCGGGTGGGCATCCCGAGATCGTCTTGACCGGAATCAACCTGGGGACATATGGATGGGACCTGACACCGAGGACGTCCCTGTCGGCGCTGCTGCACCGCCTTCTGGACGAGACGCCGATCCCGCGGATCCGGGTGAGCTCGCTCCATCCCCACGAGATCAAACCGGAGATGATTCGACTCTTCGGCGCATCGCCCCGACTCTGTCGCCATATCCACCTGGCCCTGCAGAGTGGCGACGACGAGATCCTCAGACGGATGGTCCGTAGCTATCGATCGCGGCACTTCCGCGATGTAGTCGAGCGCCTCCACCAGGAGGTGCCGGGGATCGCCATCGGGGTCGACGTCATCGTCGGCTTTCCAGGGGAGACCGAGGTGGCGTTCGAGAGCACCCGTAGGCTCCTTGAGGAGCTCCCCGTCAGCTACTTCCACGTCTTCACGTATTCCCGCCGTTCCGGCACGAAGGCGGCGGAGATGCCCGACCAGGTTCCCGCAGAGACCAAGGCCCGCCGCAACCGCATCCTGCGGCAGCTCGGCGAGCACAAGTTTCTCGCCTTCAAGCAGAGTTTTATAGGGCACACGCTTCCGGTGGTAGTGCTGGGCGAGCGGGATTGCGAGACCGGTCTTCTCCATGGGGTGAGCGATAACTATCTGGGCATCCTCTTTGGGGGGCCGAACGACTTGCGGGGGAGGCTGGTAGATGTGCGGGTCGAGGGGATGGGCGGACGTGGCATGCTCTCTGGTCGCGTGCTGGCCGGCGGTTCCGTGCCGCAGCCGGCGCTTCAAAGACCACTGCCGCTCGTGGTGGGATGTTGACATGGCGGAGGCTATGATCGGCATCATCGGAGGCAGCGGGCTGTACGAAATGGAGGGGATCACCGACCTGCGGGAGGAGCGGGTCACAACCCCGTTCGGCGATCCCTCCGACGCCTATATCCTCGGTCGCCTGGACGGGCATGCGGTCGCCTTCCTCGCTCGCCACGGCCGGGGGCATCGGCTGCTCCCCTCGGAACTCAACTTTCGGGCAAATGTCTATGGGTTCAAGGTGCTCGGGGTCCAGTGGATTATCTCGGCGTCGGCGGTGGGGAGCATGCGGGAAGAGATCCGCCCTTCGGATATCGTCGTCCCCGATCAGTTCTTTGACCGCACCCGGGCGAGGGTGAGCACCTTCTTCGGGGACGGCATAGTGGCCCACGTGAGCTTTGCCGATCCCGTCTGTCCTGATCTCTGCGACCTGCTCTACGCCGCGGGCCGCGACCTCGGTGCCCGCATGCACGAAGGGGGGACATACCTGTGCATAGAGGGCCCCCAGTTCTCGACCCGGGCGGAGTCCCGCATCTACCGCAGCTGGGGTGTGGACGTGATCGGGATGACCAATCTGCAGGAGGCGAAACTCAGCCGCGAGGCGGAAATGTGTTACGCCACCATGGCGCTCGTCACCGATTACGACGTCTGGCACGAGGCGGAAGGGGATGTGACGGTGGAGAAGGTGATCGCCATCCTGCACAAGAACGTGGCGACCGCCAAGGCCATCGTCCGGGGCGTAATCCCCAAGATCCGGCCGGAGCGGTCCTGCGGCTGCGCGTCGGCCCTGAAAAATGCCATCATCACGGCCCCCCAGGCCATCCCAGAGGCCGCCAAGAAGAAGCTCTGGCCCTTGATCGGTAAATACGTGGGCGGGCGCCGCCCGTAACGGATCCAGGACACGACATGGAGATTCTGGTCGTAGGATCGGTGGCCTTCGACACGGTCACGACCCCCTTTGGCGAGGCGAGCGAGGTGCTGGGGGGCTCGGCGACCTACTTTGCCTCGAGCGCCAGCTTCTTCGCCCCCGTCAGCGTGGTGGCGGTGGTGGGTGAGGACTTCCCAGTGGAGGCGCTGGAGTTTCTGAGAACGCGAGAGGTCGATCTCACCGGAATCGAGCGACGGCCCGGCCGGACCTTCCGATGGCGGGGAGAGTACGGCTTTGCCCTAAATGAGGCGAAGACCCTGGAGACCCAGTTGAATGTCTTCGCCGAATTCCATCCCCGCCTGCCCGAGCGCTACCGCCAACGGGAGGTGGTCTTCCTGGCCAACATCGATCCGGATCTCCAGCGCGAGGTCCTGACCCAGGTGGTCTCTCCTCGTCTTGTCGCCGCTGATACCATGAACTTCTGGATTCAGGGCAAGCCGGAGGCGTTGCGGCAGACCTTGAAGCAGGTCCAGATTCTCATCATCAACGATGCCGAGGCCCGGATGTTGGCCGAGGAGTCGAATCTGGTCCGGGCGGCCAAGACGATCCTGGGCTGGGGCCCCCGCTCGCTAGTCATCAAGCGCGGAGAGTATGGCGCGCTCAGCTTCTCCGACGGGGGCTGGTTCGCCGCCCCCGCCCTTCCCCTGGAGAACGTCTACGATCCCACCGGCGCGGGTGATGCCTTTGCCGGAGGCTTTCTGGGGTTTCTGACCAGCACACGGAATTTCGATGAGGCGAATCTTCGCCGGGCCGTCATCATGGGCTCGGTTATGGCCTCCTTTGCGGTGGAGGCCTTCTCACTCCGAAGGCTGCAGCACCTCACCTACCCCGAGATCGAGGCCCGCTACCGGCAGTTCAAGCAGCTCGCCCATTTCGAAGACCTGTAGGCCCGTTGACCGACGACCGACGACCGATGACCGGTCCCTGACCACGTTCGTTGGGTTCATTGAGTTCAACCCAATAAACCCAGCCGCCTACCTTCAGCCCCTTCACCCCTTACTTCTCACCCCTAACCCCCACCCCTGTCACCTAACCTCCCACCCAACACCCCGGCACTGGCACGGGGATTGCTGCATCTGCACAAGGACGTACCCAGCCATGCTTTGTGAGACTGCTCGCCTCTTCATGGTCCGGCATGGGCACAGGAGACATTGGTCGTGCGGCACCCCGTCGCTGAAAAACTCACTGGCGATGTGCAATCGAGTCCCGCGATCGCAACGAGCGGTCGGGGAGGAGGCTTGGGGTGCCGTGCGCTCGACATCACCCTCGGGGTGCTGATCGCG
>JAKEGQ010000129.1 GCA_022615475.1 Candidatus Methylomirabilota bacterium
AGGGTTTCTCGGGCTGCGTCAATGGAGATTGCCACATCCTGGGCAGAGTGGGCGGCAGACAGGAAAGCCGCCTCGAACTGGGAGGGGGGAAGGCTCACCCCCCGATCCAACATGCCGTGGAAGAAGGCGGCGTACCGACGGCTATCGACCCTATCAAGATCGCGGTCGTCCTCCACCGGGCCCTTCCCAAAGAAGAGTGTCCACATGGATCCCACGCGGTTCAGGCAGCAGGTGAGATCGGCGCGCCGATAGGTCTCCTCGATCCCCTCGGTGAGCATTCTCCCCCGCTTCTCCAAGTCACGATAGATCCCCCCGTCTTTCAACAGGGTGAGGGTCTCGATCCCCGCGGTCATGGCGAGCGGATTGCCAGACAGGGTACCGGCTTGATACACCGGACCGAGCGGAGCGACCTGCCCCATGATCTCCCGGCGGCCCCCATACGCGCCAACCGGCAGTCCGCCTCCAATGATCTTGCCGAGGCATGTCAGGTCGGGGCGAATCCCGTAAAGCCCCTGCGCCCCTCCGTAGCCCACGCGAAAGCCGGTGATCACCTCATCAAAGATCAACACGGCCCCGTATTCACGGGTCAGCTCCCGCAGCCCCTCGAGAAACCCGGCCCTGGGCGGTACCACCCCCATGTTGCCCGCCACCGGCTCCACGATCACACACGCCACTTCCCTTCCCACCGCCTGCATGATCTCACGGACCTGATCCAGGTCGTTATAGCGTGCCGAGATGGTCTCCCTCGCCACGGGCTCGGGTACACCGCTGGAATTCGGCACGCCTAACGTCAGGGCACCCGAGCCGGCCTTGACCAAGAGACTATCTGCATGCCCATGGTAGCATCCGGCAAATTTCACGATCTTGTCCCTCTTGGTGTATGCCCGGGCCAGCCGAATAGCACTCATTACCGCCTCGGTCCCCGAATTCACGAACCGGACTAACTCCATCGAGGGGAGGGCCTCGATCACCATCCGGGCCAAGGTGACTTCCAGTTCCGTTGAAGCTCCATAGCTCGTCCCCCGCTCCACCGCCTTCTTGAGCGCCCCGACGAGGCGTGGGTGGGCGTGTCCCAGGATCAACGGTCCCCAGGACCCCACGAAGTCGATGTAGACGTTTCCATCCACATCGGTGATCCGCGACCCCTCTGCCCTGTCGATAAAAATGGGATGTCCCCCTACGGCCCGGAAGGCGCGCACGGGGCTGTTGACCCCTCCCGGCAGGCATCGCTCTGCCTCTGCGAAAAGCTCCGCTGATCTCTTCCGCATGACCTCTTCGCCCATTACCGGACAGATCCTCCAGTTGTGAGGGAACGGCATGGGGCTGCCGCTGGACGCGGCGCGACAGACCGGAAGGCAAAGGGTATCACTCGTGCTGCCGGAGGAGGCGGGCGGCGTCTTTGGCGAAGTAGGTGAGGATCAGGTCAGCCCCTGCCCGTTTGATGGCGGTGAGGATCTCCCACATGACCCGCTCCTCCTCCAGCCACCCCAGCCGCGCGGCGGCCTTCACCATGGCGAATTCCCCACTCACGTTATACGCTGCCACCGGCACGTCAAATTCGGTCCGGACGCGCCACAGGATGTCCAGATAGGCCAGGGCGGGCTTCACCATGATGATATCGGCCCCCTCCTCGAGGTCCATGGCCACCTCCCGCAAGGCCTCTGCGGCGTTGGCCGGATCCATCTGATAGCTCTGGCGATCGCCAAACTGCGGGGTTGACTCGGCCGCAACACGGAAGGGCCCATAGAAACCCGAGGCGTACTTGGCCGCATACGCCATGATGGCGACCTCATCAAAGCCGCTGGAGTCCAAGGCCTCGCGGATCGCGCCCACGCGGCCGTCCATCATGTCCGACGGGGCGACGATGTCGGCCCCCGCCTCGGCCTGGGCAAGGGCGGCCTTGGCCAACAGTTCCAGAGTCGGATCGTTCTGGACGACCCCTTTCTCGACGACCCCGCAGTGACCATGACTCGTGTATTCGCAGAGACAGGTGTCGGTGATGACGACCAGGTCCGAGACCGAATCCTTGATGGCCCTCACGGCCTGCTGGATGATCCCATCCTTGGCATAGGCCTGGGACCCATGGGCATCCTTCCGTTCTGGGATGCCGAAGAGGAGGACCGCGGGAATACGAAGGGCGGCAATCTCCTTTACCTCCCTGGTGAGCTGGTCCACCGACAGCTGGTAGTTGCCGGGCATGGGGGGGATCTCTCGCCGGATGCTGCGACCGTGGACGACAAACAGGGGCATGATGAGATCGTCCGCCTGCACGGTCGTCTCGCGGACCATGCGACGGATCATCTCCGAGCGCCGAAGACGCCGGGGACGCCGCACTGGAAAATGCATCCTTCCCTCCGTTGGAAGTTCCTAGAATATATCGGACTGGCCCTTGACGGTCAATGGTCCACCTGATCAGCCATCCGCCGTCAACCGATTCCCGTCCTTGCAAAACCTCGAAGAGATGGTATTATAGGCGCAGCGATGGCTAGGCCGGTCGCCAAGGGGGCGGGACGGAAGGTGAAGGCGAGGTCGGGGGTGCGCGGTCGCGCCGATGATCGCGGGCGGGACCGTCTCCTGAGCACCCTTCTTTCGCGCCTGGATAACGTGGGGGTGTTGGCCTCGGACCGCAGCGGGAAGATCCTCACCGCGAATCCAGCCTGGTGGACCCTCTTGGGGCTCCCCCGCCGCCACCCTCCCGGCAAGGGGGTGAGTGTCGCGTTCCCTCCTCCGCTCCGATCCCAGGTGCGATCCCTCGTGGAGAAGCTCGGGCAGAAGCAGGGCACGGCCGAGCTGGTCTTGGCTGACGGAGGGCTTCAACTGCAGGCCACTTCTTGGAACGGGGGCGCGCTCTTCTTTCTCACCGAACAACCACTGGTGCGCGAGCGGGCCCTGACCCAAAAGATCCTGGACAGCCTCCCCCTGGGCCTCTACGTCATCGACCGAACCTTCACCATCGTCGCCTGGAACCGGACCCGCGAGACCGCTCCCTGGGGAATGAAGCGGCAGGAGGTGATTGGGCGGAATCTTTTTGAGGTTCTCCCCTCGTTGCGGCGCGGCAGGATCGAGGAGGAGTTCCGCCAGGTCTTCGAGACCGGGGCCACGCTTCAGATGGAGGAGGAATCGGTAATCGAGGGAGACCGGAGGACTTTCCGGATCAGCAAGGCCCCCCTCACCAACGACCAGGGAGTGGTCACCCATGTGATCACCCTCGTCGAAGACATCACCGAACGCCGACGAATACAGCGGCAACTCCTGGCCAGCGAGAAGCTGGCCGGAATCGGCCAGCTGGCCGCCGGCATTGCCCACGAACTGAACAACCCGATGGCCGCCATTGCCTCCTGTGCCGAGGCGCTCCTGAAGCACAGCGAGGGGTCTCCGCCGACCCGGAAGGACGCCGAGGAGCAGGGCCTCTATCTGCGGATCATCGAGGAAGAGGTGTATCGATGCAAGGGAATCCTGGGCGGGCTTTCCGACCTCAGTAGAGAAGGGACCGGGGAGCAGCGGCCCACCGACCTGCGCCTCCTCCTCGAGGGGAT
>JAKEGQ010000130.1 GCA_022615475.1 Candidatus Methylomirabilota bacterium
CCCACCAGGCCCACGGAGCGCGCAATGGTGGTCAGTTCGGGGATGGTCCTATCGGTCAACTCGGCCAGGTTCATGAGACCCTCGCGGGGGGCGTCCTTGGCCGTCTCCCGGGCCACTGCCTTGGCCTCTTTCGTCTCTTTCCCCTCTTTGGTCGCTTCCTTCACGGCATCACTCCCTTGGCGTTGGGACGGCATCGCGCTTTTCTCCCCTCTCTGCGTGGCTCCGGTCGCGGAACCCGTGATCTCCCAGTCCTCTTACCCTCTTGCGCTAGCCCCGGACCGACCCTCGCGACCACGCGGCGATGCGTGGTCGGGCGCGATCGCCCCGGGCCCAGCGTGTCGAGCGGATTCTCGTTCTCCGTCTATGTGCACTACCCGATACAGGGGATCTCCCGAGGCTGATTCAGGGCTGGAGTATTGTGGTGGAATAATCTTGAAAGTGCTGAGGAGATGCCTCAAATCGGTATGTCCACTGTGAATACTACGAACCCATCCAGACCTTGTCAAGCTTTTTTTGAGGCATTCCGGAGCAGCCACTCGTAGATCTCCTGCACGCGCCGCTCGGTCTCCTGCAGCGCTCCCCCATTTTCAATGACGAAATCGGCCCGTCGCTCCTTCTCCCCCTGGGGCATTTGGCTGCCAATCCGGGCCAAGGCCTCTTTCCGACTCAAGCCTCGATCGGCCATAAGACGAGCAACCTGCGCCTCTTCCGGAGCGGTGACGACCACCACACAATCGAAGTGACGCTCGGCCTCAGCCTCCATGAGGAGGGGGAGCTCCACCACGCATATGGCAACGCCCTGTGTCCGAAGTTCAGCCACTCGTTTCTCCACCGCACTGATGAGGGCAGGATGCACAATGGTCTCGAGGCGCTTGCGTAACTGCTCATCGCCAAAGACGAGCTCTCCTAACGATTTTCGATCGATGGTGCCGTCGCCACGGAGGATTTGGGGCCCAAACGCGTCGACGATGGCTTCATAGACAATCGACCCTGGCTTTTGCAATTCTCGGACCATCTCATCCGCATCGATGACCGCAGCCCCCCGCCGGGCCAACATCCGGGCGACAGTACTCTTGCCCGTGGCGATCCCCCCCGTGAGTCCCACGCGGATCATACGATTAAAAGACCATCCCTTGTTGTGCCCCTTCGAGGGCTGCGAGCAAACGGGTAAACTCCAACTCCCGAAAGAGGTCTCGCAGTCGCTTCCAATCGGGGAACGGGCGTCGCAGGGCCTCCGCCGAGACGGACAGGGGAACGTCGGTCCGGATGGCGACGAGGGTCCGGTTTTTCCTGATCTGCTCGGCGTGCATCTTCAGCGCCTCGCGGAGCTTTGGTCGCTTGACGCGATGCAAGGACTGGAGCAGATTCTCCACTGTTCCGAATTCCTGAATCAGCGCGCTGGCGGTCTTCTCGCCCACTCCGGGGACCCCGGGGATGTTATCTACAGCGTCCCCGGTGAGACTCATCAAGTCGGCCATCGCCTCCGGCCGCACCCCGTATCGCTCCTCGACCTCCTGGGCCCGATAGGTCTTATCGCGCATCGGGTCGTACACCTGGATGGCAGGACCCACGAGCTGGAGGAGATCCTTGTCGCCGGAGACAATCGTCACCTGAAAGCCATCGCTCGCCGCCTTTGTCGCGACCGTCCCGATGATGTCGTCCGCCTCGTAACCCTCCGCCATCAGGGTCGGCACATTGAGGGCCTCCACGACCTGATACACATACGGGATCTGAGGAGCCAGGGTCTCGGGGATGGGCGGGCGCTGGGCCTTGTAGGCTTCGAACTCCCGGTGGCGCTCCGTTTCGCCGCCGGCATCAAAGGCCACGGCCACATGTTCCGGTGCTCGCTCACGCAGTATCTTGAAGAACATCGTGGTAAAGCCGTAGATCGCACCGGTCGGGAGCCCCCGAGAGTTGCTCAAGGGTGGCAGGGCGTGGTAGGCGCGGTAGATATAGGACGTGCCGTCGATGAGGTAGAGCTGCATCGTGTGAGGCCGCTCAGCGGAGGTCACCCCAGCGGTACTGGAGAATAGCGAGGGCGGCCACGGCGGCGGTCTCCGCCCGCAGGGTCCTGGGCCCCAGGGAGACCGGTACAAAACCGGCCCGCGTGAGGAGGGCGACCTCGTCCAGCTCGAGTCCCCCCTCCGGACCCACGACGATCCTGACCTCACCTGGAGGGGGCATCTGATCGAGGAGTGCCCCGAGCGTCCCCACTCGCTCCCCCTCCCAGAGGACCAGGGCTGTCCCCGAGCCGGGTCCGGCCACGTATCCCTCAAGGGGGTGTGGGCCGGTGATTCTCGGGAGGGTGAGGCGACCCGATTGCTCTGCCGCCTCGATGGCGATCCGCTCCCACCGGGCCACCTTTCCTGACCCCTCGGCCACCGTGCGCCTCGTCGTGAGAAGGACGACCTCGGCCACCCCCATCTCTGTCGCCTTCTGAATGAGAAAATCCATCTTGGGCCCCTTCAAGAGCCCCTGGAGCAACACAACCCGAAGGGGGGACTCTCTCGTCAGAGATCGCTCCGCCACGACCCGGCCAACGACCTGTCGGGGGGAGGCCGTGACGATCTCTACTTCCCACTCGCGCCCGGTGCCGTTGAAGGTCAGCACCCGGCTGCCTACCCCCATCCGAAGGACGCGGGTGATCTGGCGAGCTTGAGCCGGGCTGAACCGAACATCACCGCCCGGGATGGGCTTCCCGGTCACGTAGAAACGATCCACGACACACGGTCCGTCAACCGACTCCGCCACCGAAGAGTTCGCGGACCTTCTCGAAGAAGCTCCTGCTCAGCGGGGTCCCCTCGCCGTTCTCCTGACGATGAAGCTCCTCCAAGAGCTCCCGCTGTTTGTGGGTGAGATGGGAAGGAATCTCGACCAGGACCTTTACCCGGAGATCCCCTCGACCGTAGCCCCTGAGATTCGGGAGGCCGTGTCCTTCAATGCGAAACTCCGTCCCTGGTTGGGTCCCGGGGGGAAAGTGAAAGGGGATCATCCCGTTGAGGGTGGGCACCTGGGCGTCGCCCCCGAGCGCCGCGTGCGTGAAGCTGATGGGGACTTCACAGGTCAAATCATCCCCCTCCCGTCGGAAGATCGGATGCTCCGCAACCTGGATCACCACATAGAGATCGCCCGGCTGCCCACCTCGAAAGCCCGCCTCTCCCTCGCCGCTGATCCGGAGCCGCGTCCCCGTCTCGACTCCCTGGGGGATCTTCACCGCCACCATCCGTTCTTGGGTGATCCGTCCCTCGCCCTGACAGGTGGGGCAGGGAGAACCGATGATGCTTCCCTCTCCCCTGCACCGGTGACAGGTCTGATCGACGGTGAGAAAGCCTCGCGAAAATCGCATCTGGCCTCTGCCCCGGCAGGCCGGACAGGCCTGCGGTTTCGTCCCCGGTCGGGCGCCGGTTCCCCGACAGCTCTCACACGCCTCCAGCCGGGGAACGGGGATCTCCCTCTTCAATCCCTTGGCGGCCTCCTCCAAGGTGATCGTCATCGTATAGCGGAGGTCGGCCCCCCGGTGGACGGCGCTCCGCCCGCCAAACCCTCCGAAGATCCCCTCCAGGATGTCATCAAACAGCCCGAAGCCCGTCTCGAAGCCGGAAGCCCTCTCGGCGGCCAGCCGGGCGCCCCCGACCGTCCCGTACAGGTCGTACTCGCGGCGCCGCTCAGGATTCGAGAGGACCTCGTAGGCTTCGTTGATCTCTGTGAACTGTTCCGCCGCCGCAGGATCGTCGGGATTCTTGTCGGGATGAAATTTCAAGGCCAGGCGTCGATAGGCCTTCTTGATCTCCTCAGGGGAAGCACTTCTCGAGACCGCGAGAATCTGGTAGTAGTCTCTACTCACCGCCCTGTCCTTGTGACGCTCCCTGTGTATCCGAAGGGGCAACTGCGCGGGTGGATACCTTGACCAGCGCTGGGCGGAGCACCTTCTGATCCAGCAGGTACCCCCGAAGCACCTCCTCCACCACGGTGTTCTCGGGATACTCCGGCGCCCGCACCTGTTCCACGGCGTGATGGACGACCGGATCGAACTCCCGTCCCACCGTCTCGATCTCCCTCACTCCCGCCTTCTCGAGCACCCCTCTGAACAGTCGAAGGGTGATCTCTACCCCCTCGATCAGGGCCTCGCTTGCCCGAGACGACCCCGCGGAGGAGCGCGCGGCGGCCAAGGCCCGTTCGAGATTATCCAGTACCGGAAGGAACTCAAGCAGCAGTCCCTCGTGGGCGGTTCGGATCAGCTCGGCCCGCTCCCGCGCCACACGCTTCCGGTAATTGTCAAGCTCCGCCGCCAGGCGCAGATACCGATCATGAAGCTCCTCAAGCTCCCTGGCCTGCGCCGCGAGCCTCGCCTCCAGATCGGGGGCCGCCTTTTCCCCGGCGGATCCCGCGGTACCCCGTTCCTCCCCGCTACCCCTTATCATGTCCTGCCGTTGCTCCTCGGACATTCCCGATGCCCCGAAAGGCAAAAGGCGAGAGGAAACCCTCCCGCCGTCGAGAGCCTAGCTCGATGCTACGAGGCCACTTCCGTCAGGGACCGGCTGACCAGCCTGGCGGTGAAGTCCACCAGGGGGACGATCTTATCGTAGTCCATCCGGGTCGGACCGATCACCCCGAGAGTCCCCAGGAGCTGCTCCCCGCTATAGTACGGGGCCATCACGAGACTGAGGCGCTGCCATTCCCGGAGGACGTTTTCCGAGCCGATGATGAGGCTCAGCCCCTGCTGGCCCAAGCATTGATCGAGAATCTTCACCAGCTTCGACGTTTCCTCGAAGGCGACAAAGATGGCTCGCATCTTCTCGACGTCGGCGAATTCCGGCTCATGCATGATGTTGGTGGTCCCGTCGATGTAGACCTCTCCCTCCGTCTCCTCCGCAAAGCTCTTCTGGCCCAGTTTCAGTGCTTGGCGGAGGAGTTCGTCGTACATCGCCTTTTCCTCGGCCATCTTTTTGACCAGCAGCTGCCGCACCCGGGACAGGGACATCCCCTCCACCATGGCATTCAGCAGCCGGGCCATCTTGTTCAATTCTTCCTGGGGAATGACCTCATCGAGGGCCACCATCTTGTGGTGCACCTGTCCCGACGTCGTGACCAGGATGACCAGGATCCGTTCCGCCGACTGCTGGACAAACTCGATCCGCCTGATCGCCAACTGGTCCACCCGCGGCGCGAGGACCACGCCCACCGAGCGCGAGAGCCCGGAGAGGAGCTTGGTGGCCTCCCGCATCAGGTCCCCCACCTCTCCTTGGACGTGACAGAACCGCTTCTCGATCATTCCCTCCTGCGCGCGGGTAAGGGGATGCCGGTCCATCAGGCTGTCGACATAGATTCGATATCCGCGATCGGTCGGGATCCTTCCCGCGGAGGTATGCGGCTGGGCAAGATAGCCGAGCTCTGCCAAATCGGCCATGACATTCCGAATCGTGGCTGGACTCAGGCGAAATCCGTATTTCCGCGCAACACTCCGAGAGCCAACCGGCTCGGCGCTGGCAATATAATCCTGGATGATCGCCCGGAGGACGTCCCGGTGCCGTTCGGTCAATTCAGCTGGCGCGCCGCGCATCGATCCCCTCGTGCTAGCCCGATCCGACATTCCCATTGAGGAGCTCATCCCGTTCCGATCGGGGTTAGCACTCTCATTACGTGAGTGCTAAAACCATGTCTCTTTGAAGATAAAGATCGCCCCCCGCCTTGTCAAGGGTAATTCGGCGTGGGGTGTTCGATGTTGAGCCTTGAGCCGTCACTTTCAGACTTTGGACGGCTCGACTGAGCGGTTCGACCTGGCTCACCGCCCTGAGCGCGTCGAAGGGCTCGCCGAAGTCTTCGGACCTTGGACGTCGGACATCGGACCTCCTCTAGTGAATCGGCTTCCCGATCCGATTCCAACGCAACCGTCCCTCAGTCGGGTCCCACGACCAGTAGATGATGAATGCCGCCCCCTCCACCTTGTGGACGTCGAGAAAGCCCCAGAACCGGCTATCCTGGCTCTGGTCTCGGTTGTCCCCAAGGACGAAGAGCTTGTCCTCCGGTACCCTCACCGGTCCATAGACCTCTCCGGGCACATGAGGATTTCCCTCCACGGGGTCTCTGTACAAAGGGTACGCCTCGTCGAGCGGCTTGTCGTTGATATAGACATGCCTTTCCCGGATCTCCACCACCTCTCCTGGCAGGCCGATGACCCGCTTGATGAAGTCGCGACTCTCATCATGCGGATACTTGAAGACGATGATATCTCCCCGCCGCGGGGCCCGGGGGCCAAGAAGCCAGGTATCCAGGACGGGGATGCGGACTCCGTATGTAAACTTGCTCACGAGGATATGATCCCCAACCTGGAGGGTGGGGATCATGGACCCGGAGGGGATTTTGAAGGCCTGAACCACAAAGGTCCGAATGAACAGCGCGAGCAGCACGGCAACCGCCAGCGCCTCAATCCACTCCCGCGCAGCGGACTTCCGCCGCTCGCGCACCTCGCCCGCGGATTCCTCCACCCCTACCAGCGTCTCCTGTTCCGGGTCTCGATTCATCTCATGCCCTCAAGCCCACGCGGTGCATCGCTCCAGCCTACCACTCACTAGATCCTCTTGCCCCCCGAAGCCGACCCTGGTCCCCTCGCAAACTCAGCACGGCCATGAAGGCCTCCTGGGGGATCTCCACGCGCCCCAGCTGCTTCATCCGCTTCTTCCCCTCCTTCTGCCGCTCCAAGAGCTTTCGCTTTCGCGTGACATCGCCCCCGTACAAGTGGGCAGTGACCTGTTTCCGAAGGGGCTTGATGCTCTCCCGGGCAATGATCTTCCCCCCGATCGCGGCCTGCAGCACCACCTCAAAGAGCTGTCGGGGGATGAGATCGCGGAGTCTGGCCACGAGCTGTCGTCCCCGCTGATAGGCTTGATCCCGCTCGACGATGGAAGACAGGGCATCCACCGGCTCCCCGTTCACCAGGATGTCGAGCTTCACCAGGTCCCCCTCCCGGTAATCGATCAGCTCGTAATCCAGCGAGCCGTAGCCCCGCGTCAGCGATTTGAGCCGATCGTAGAAATCGAGAACGACCTCGGCCAGAGGGAGATCGTAGGTGAGGACGGCGCGGCGTTCCTGGAGGTATTCCAGACCCACCTGCGTCCCCCGCTTCTCCTGGCAGAGGGCGAGGACAGGACCGACGTACTCCCCAGGGGCCATGATCACGGCCCGGATGTGCGGTTCTTCGATGGCGGATACACGTTCGCGGGAGGGGAGACGCGAGGGGTTGTCTATCTCCAGCGTCCTCCCGTCCGTGAGCCGGACCCGGTAGAC
>JAKEGQ010000131.1 GCA_022615475.1 Candidatus Methylomirabilota bacterium
GGGGGCGTTGCTCTCAATAGGGGCTTTCGGTCTCCTCACGCTCACCGACTGGGGTCTGACGATACTCGTCGGTCCCTTCGCAGCAGTTCAGCTGTGGCGGCTGCGGCCGAGCGGACGCCGCGCAACCGTTCTTCTCGCTGCGTTCGGCGCCCTCTATTACCTCTCGGGTCTGCTCTTGTTTCGTGGCCCGGGGACGAATACGACGGTCGTTGCAATCATGCTGGCGATTCATGCGACTGTTCTGGCCCTTCTCCTGTCCGCTCCTGCCAAAAGTCAATGCGGGGAAGGAGCCTCCCCTTGACTCGGTCGCGCCTCACCAGTGTCCTCCTGCTATTCCTCGTTGTCGCCTGTGCCGCCCCCCGGCCATTGGCCGTTCCGGAGCACATCCTCGCCCTCCGGGAGGATCTGCCCCTCAATGATGTGACGCGGGCGCGGGTCGTGCATTTCATTGCTGCGGGCGGGCAGCAGAGAGAGGGGGGGACCGCTGCCACGCCCATTCCAGCGGTCGAAAGGGATTTTGGAAAGGTCCTGGACCTGCTCAAGGAACCCCGCAACCTCCGCTTCAACGATTTCGAGCGGCACCTCTCGGCGACGAGCGCCTCGGGCGACCGGGAAAAGCCGATCATCGACGCAAGAGAGGAATATCCCGACGAGCTCGGCCGGGTCGCGTACCTACTGCACAACTTCTGGTTTGTCTTGTATGCTCAGAAGGAGTCCCCGGAGGGCGATCCCCTTCCCGCCGAGCAGTGGACCTTCAATAGATTGACAGTGTTCCGCGACCGGCCCCCCAAGTGAGCTCGAAGCCTCGGGAAGGAGGACCGCTATGCCCAATAATGGTTCCCTGCACGATCACCTCCTCGAGGCGTTCCTGGACGCGCCGAATGTGAGCGATGTCCTCCTTGTCACACGTCTTGAAGATCCGAGGATCGGCTACGATGACACGAAGGAGGTCCGGGTGTTCATTCCCGATCTCCACCTGCTCACCAGTAAGGACGAGAAGCGCTATCCGTACGGCTTTAACTCCAAAGATCAACTGATCGGTGTCTTGAAGGCCCTGAAGTCGTTTCGCAAAGGGCTGGCCGATGATGAGAGCCTCACCGTGTATCAGCTTGGCGATTTCGTGGACCTCTGGCGGCACAGCGGTGACGATGGGACGAAAATCCTTCAGGAACACTTTGACATTGCCGGCCATCTCTATGGGAGTCGCTCGGCGCTCAATGCGTGGCTGCTGCTCGGAAACCATGACCTGGATCTTCCCGACCATGGCGGGTTCGGCGTGTGGAATCGCCGCTACTACTTCCCGATACGGGATCCCCGCGTTCTCGTCCTGCACGGCGACGTCTTTGATTGGGTCGAGCGGGCGCCAGACTGGTTCCAAAAAGTCTTCGTCTACATGTTTAGCCCGCACCACGACGCCAACGCCTACGATCTCGAAAACCTCCGGAAAGGGGTGGACCGGGCCCATGGCAGGAAACAGTACAACAAGTACATTCAAGCCGAGTATCACGAGATCGGTCAATGCGTTTCTGCCGGGGATGGCATCCCGGATGAGCCATACAACGTGACCACGGTGACAGCACCTGGTGATACGAGCGGCCATGAGTTCTTGCCGGCCGCGTTCAGCAGCGTGCAGAGAATCAAGACGGAATTTAACCTGAACCTCACGATGGTCGTCATCGGCCATTCGCATCACGCCCGGATTACGGTCTACGAGGGTGGTGCCGCGGGATTCCTTGTCCTGATGGATTGCGGGGCCTGGATCGAGAACTATCGGACTCGCGCCGAACCGGAACCCAAGCCGAGTGCCCAGATCGGGGTGATGGTGGCCAACGACTGCCGGATCTATCAAATTCTTTGAGGGGGAGGGGACGAAAGGAGACCCCATGAGAGCGCGTTTGTCTTACCCGATGGCCACGCTCCTGGGGCTGGTCCTCGTTGGCTGCGCTACTGGCGGCGCGCACGTCTCCCAGACGGCCGACAAGGGAGGGGTGGTGAGAGGCACCGTGACCTACCGAGAGCGCATGGCGCTGCCGCCCGATGCCGTCGTGGAGGTTCGGCTTTCCGACGTGTCGCGCCAGGATATTGCTGCACCAGTGATTGCCGAGACGACCGTCCTGCCGGAGGGCCGGGAGGTGCCGCTTCCCTTTAAGTTGCAGTACGACCCGAGCAGGATTCAGCCGGATCGGACATACGCGGTGCGCGCTACGATCCGCAGCGCGGGGCGGATGATCTTCACGACCGATGCGGCTTATCACGTGATCACCAAGGGCAACCCGACCCAGGTGGAGCTCTGGCTCGTCCGCGCCGCCGACGGATTGGGCAGCGGCAAGAGCGGGTTGCTGGGGACCTCGTGGCGGCTCGAAGATCTCGGCGGGGCCGCGGTGCTGGATCGCGTTGAGGCCACCCTGGAATTCCCCGACACGGGGAAGGTCGCTGGGAGCGGCTCGTGTAATCGCTTCTTCGGGAGCGTTGACATCTCCGGCGAATCGGTCAAGTTCGGTTCGCTGGGATCGACGCGCAAGGCCTGCGCGGAGGCCGTGATGAACCAGGAAGGGGAATACTTCAAGGCGCTCCAGGACGCCGAGCGCTTCAGGCTCGATGGGTCTATACTCCTGATCTACATCAGGGGAATGGCAAAGCCCCTGCGCTTCGTGCGGAAGGAACCGTAGCGCTACCCGA
>JAKEGQ010000132.1 GCA_022615475.1 Candidatus Methylomirabilota bacterium
CGTCCGATAACATTCTGAGTGTCCATCGCGATGGGTCAGACGTCCGAACGCGCGATACGCTCAAGCTGTTTCGCCAACGACGCGGAGGCCTTTCCCCGAGCCGTGCCCGCCTTCCTTGCACGGAGCGTGAACACGGAGGGACCCGGGCCGTAAGCCGCCGAACAGGGTCGCCGCGAGAGGCTCGGACCGAGGGGGCGAAGGTGCTGGTCTAACACATTCTCACAAGCGGACGGGGATTCCACGCCCCTTCAGGTACGCCTTGGCCTCACCGATCGAGATCTCCCGGAAGTGGAAGATAGAGGCGGCAAGGGCTGCATCGGCTCCTCCCTCGACAAGGGCTTCGTACAGATGCTGCATCGTCCCTGCCCCTCCCGATGCGATCACGGGGACCCCCACGCGTCTGCCGACCGCGCGCGTCAGTTCCAAATCATACCCGTCGCGGGTTCCATCCCGGTCCATGCTGGTCAGGAGAATCTCCCCCGACCCCGACGCCACCCCCCGCTCTGCCCAGGCCACCGCATCCAAGCCTGTCGGTGTGCGGCCGCCGTGGATGTACACCTCCCAGCGTGGAGCAAGGGCTGAGCGCTGAGGGCTGAGGGCTGAGGGGTCCGGTGGTGACTCTGGACTCTCGACTCTGGACTCTGGACACCTCTTCGCGTCGATGGCGAGAACGATGCACTGACTTCCGAATCGCTCCGCGCCGTTCCGGATGAGGCTGGGGTTCTCTACCGCCGCGGTGTTGAGGGAGACCTTGTCCGCCCCGGCCAGGAGGAGGGCGCGGATGTCTTCCAGATCCCGGATGCCGCCTCCCACCGTGAGAGGTGTGAAGGCCCGCTCCGCTGTCTGCTCGACGACCTCGATCAGGATCTTGCGGCGCTCCGCCGATGCGGTGATATCGAGGAAGACCAGTTCGTCGGCTCCCTCGCGATCGTACCGCTCGGCCACCTCGGCTGGATCGCCCGCGTCTCTCAGGTCCACGAACCTGGTCCCCTTTACCACCCGGCCATCCTTCACATCAAGACAGGGGATGATCCGCTTCGCTAGCATCGACGAACCGTCTCCCCTGCTGCCACGGCGAGCGCCGCCTCGAGCTGGACCGCGCCGCTGTAGAGGGCCTTGCCCAGGATGGCCCCCGCCACGCCCGCGATGGCGCGGAGCCGGCGAATGTCGTCCAGGCGGGCGATGCCCCCCGAGGCGAGGACCGGATGCCGGCTTTGCCTCGCCATCGCCTCCAATCCCTCGAAATTGGGGCCCCCCAATGTCCCATCTTTCAGGATATCGGTGTAGAGGATCGCCGCCAATTCCAGGGAAGCAACTCTCTCCAGCACGTCCGCCACCGAATAGTCCGAGAGTGCACGCCACCCCTCCATCGCCACCCTTCCCTCCTTGGCATCGAGGGCGAGGATGATCCGCCTCGGATAGGCTGCAGAGATCTGCTCCAGAAAATCCGGGTCCCGAATCGCGGAGGTGCCAACCACCACCAGGGCAACACCGGCGTCGAAGGCCGCCGCAACCGATTCCGGGGTTCTGAGGCCGCCCCCCGCCTGGACGGGAATCGTGACCGCCCGCGCCACTGCCCCGATCAAGGCGTGCTGTTTGGGGGTCCCAGCGAAGGCCCCGTCCAGGTCGACCACATGCAGGCGTGGCGCCCCTCGGCCCTCCCACGCCCTCGCGACCGCCACGGGATCCTCCCCGTACACCGTCTCGCGAGCCGGATCCCCCTGGGTGAGGCGGACCGCGCGCCCATTCTTGAGGTCGATGGCGGGAATGATCAACATTTCGGAGTTTCTCCGCAGTCAGCTATCAGCAGTCCGCAAGTAGACTGGGGTCTGGAGGCTTCCGTCTTCGGTCTCGGGTCTCCTTTACCCCTGCGCCAGCCTGCCAAAATTGGCAAGGAGCTGAAGGCCCAGGGCCTGGCTCTTTTCCGGATGGAACTGGGTGGCAAAGAGGTTGTCCCGCCAGATCATGGAGGTGAAAGGGATCCCGTATTCGGTGACGCCGGCGATGACGCCTGTATCCTCGGGCTCCACGTAGTACGAGTGCACGAAGTAAAAGTAGGAGCCGTCCGGGATCCCTTGCATGATCGGCGCCTCTCTGGTCAGTTGCACCCGGTTCCACCCCATATGGGGCACCTTCAAAGCCAAGGACTGAGGACTGAGCTCTGAGGACTGAGCAACCTGGGGGAAGCGGCGGACCCGGCCTCGGACAAGATCAAGGCCCTTGTGGAGACCAAACTCCTCACTCTCCGAAAAGAGGAAGTGCAGCCCGAGACAGATCCCGAGGACCGGCTTTCCGGATCCGATTGCCCGGAGCAGCGGATCGATGAATCCTGTCTTCTCCAGTGTCGCGATCCCGTCGGCAAACGCCCCCACCCCCGGCAGCACGATCCCTGCCGCGTCCCGGAGCAGGCGAGGCTCCCTGACCACGCGGGCAGGGACCCCCACCTTCTCGAATCCCTTCTCGACGCTCCGCAGATTGGCGATCCCGCTGTCGATAATGGCAATCATTGTTGAACAGCAGTCAGCTATCAGCGATCAGCAGTCCGCTACTGGGCAATTTCGGATTTCGAATGTCGAATTTCGGATTGAGGACCTAGTACATCCCCGGCCAAATCCGACATCCGCAATTGCAAATTCGAAATTCCTTCGCTGCACGGCTGACAGCTGATTGCTGACAGCTCTCAGAGTCTGCCCTTGGTTGAGGGAATTCCTTTGACTCGGGGATCGAGCGCGGTCGCGACGTCCAGGGCCCGACCGGTGGCCTTGAAGACCGACTCGGCCATATGGTGCGTGTTCTCGCCGTAGACGACCCCGATATGGACATTCGCCTTGAGCGCGGTGGCGAAGGCCCGAAAGAACTCCTTGAGGAGCGCCGCGTCGAACTCCCCGATCTTTCCTGTGAGCCCGTCTGCCCGGTAGGCGAGGTAGGGCCGACCACTCATGTCCACCGCAACCCAGCCCAGCGCGTCGTCCATCGGCACCGTCGCCTGACCGTAGCGCCGGATGCTCGCCCGGTTCCCCAGCGCCTGGGCAAAGGCCTCCCCCAGGGCCAGCCCCACATCCTCCATGGTGTGGTGCGGATCGACATCGAGATCTCCCTTGGCCCGAAGGGTCAGGTTGAAGAGGCCGTGTTTCGCCAGTTGAGCAAGCATGTGATCGAAGAACGGCAGGCCGGTCTCGACCCGGTACCTCCCCTGCCCGTCCAGCGTGAGCTCAACGGCCACATCGGTCTCGGTGGTCCGGCGACGGATCTTTGCCTTACGAGGCACACGTCTCGATTTCGCCCCCACGGTTCCTCCTCGTCACCGCTGTCGAATCCGGACGGCGCGGGCATGGCCATCGAGCCCCTCGAGTGACGCCAGCGTTATGGCGGGCCCCCCCAGCCGCTTCAGCCCCTCCTCGGTGAAGTGAAGGAGGCTCGTGCGATGCAGGAAGTCCTCCACCGAGAGGGGAGAGGCAAACCGCGCCGTCCCACCGGTGGGAAGCACGTGGTTCGGGCCGGCCAGATAGTCCCCCAGGGCCTCGGGTGAGAAGGCGCCCACGAAGACTGCCCCCGCATGCCGGATGCGGTCCAGATGGGACCATGCGTCCTGACAGTGGAGCTCCACATGTTCGGGCGCGATGCGGTTGACAAGGGCGAACGCGGCGTCGAGCGTCGGGACCACGAGGATCGCTCCGCTACGCGCGAGGCTCGATTCGGCGATCCGGCGCCGCGGAAGATCGGAGAGTTGCCGCTTCAGCTCGACGACCACGGCTTTCGCCAGGGCCTCGCTGACCGTGATGCACACCGTCATGGCCATTTCATCATGCTCGGCCTGGGCAAGCAGATCCGCCCCAATATACGCAGGGTCGCCGGTCTCGTCCGCCACCACCACCACCTCGGTCGGCCCGGCAGTTCCATCGATCCCCACCACGCCGGTCACCAGGCGCTTGGCGGTCGCCACGTACACGTTCCCCGGGCCGACGATCTTGTCCACCCGCGGAATGGAATCGGTCCCGTACGCCAAGGCGGCGATCGCCTGCGCCCCGCCCACCTTGTAGATCTCCGCGATCCCCGCGAGGGAGGCAGCCACCAAGACCGCGGGATGGACCGTGAGATCAGCAGTAACCGGGGTGCAGAGGACGCGCCTCTCCACCCCTACAACCGCCGCAGGAACGCCGCTCATCAGCACGGTGGAAGGGTAGACGGCCTTCCCGCCGGGGATGTAGATCCCGACCGCATCCAGCGGCCGGCAGAGCTGGCCGAGGACCGCCCCCTCCTCCGTGAGGAACCACGAGTGCGGGAGCTGCCGGCGATGGAAGTGTTCGATCCGCGCCGCCGCGAGCCTCAACGCCTCGATCGCTTCGGGCTGCAGATAATCAAAGGCCCGCGTCACCTCATCCGGCGTCACCCGGAGGGTGCCCGGTGTGAGCGTGGCACCATCGAAACGCTTCGCATACTCCAAGAGCGCGGCATCGCCCTTCTCTCGCACCCCGGCGAGGATGGGGCGAACCACCTCCTCCGCCTCGGCGGACACCGCGGCCCGCCGACGAGCGAGCTCCTTGAGAAAGGCGGTCCCTTCGTCTCCATCGGCGCGCAGGATTCGAATCATGCACCCTCTCCCTGAACGACGGCCTGGAGGCGATCGATCAGGCCGCGGACCTGCTGGTACTTGGTCTTCAAGGCAGCCCGATTGACAATGAGCCGCGCGCTGGCGGTGGCAATCTCTTCCACCTCTTCCAGATCGTTCTCCTGCAATGTCCGCCCCGTGTCGACCAGATCCACGATCCGCTCGCACAGCCCTAGGAGCGGCGCCAGCTCGATGGAACCCGAGAGGCGGATGATCTCGACCTGCACCCCCTGCTGGGAGAAGTACCGTTCGGCCAGTTTGGGATACTTGGTGGCCACCCGCACCGACGAGAAGCCGCCCGGGCTCCGCTGGTGCTGCAGATTCCTCGGCTGCGCCACTACCAGCCGACAGGCCCCGAACTTGAGGTCCAGCGGTTCGTAGACATCCCGCTCCTGCTCGAGGAGGATATCCTTACCCACCACACCCATATCCGTGGCCCCATACTCTACATAGGTGGGAATATCGGCCGGGCGGAGCACCATGAAGCGGTACGCCCCCGTCACGTCCTCGCACAGGAGGCGCCGCGACTCCATGAGCCCCTCGAGCCCTTCGATCCCCGTCGCCTCGAAGAGCTTGATGGCCTCGGGGAGGAGCCGCCCCTTGGGCAGAGCAATGGCAATCTGTCCCCGCCGCATTCAGCCCTCGACTCGCCGGATCTCCCCCCCCAGAGACTGCAGTTTCGCCTCTAATCGCTCGTAGCCGCGGTCCAGGTGAGAGATCCCATCGACCAGCGTCTCACCCCCGGCCTGAAGTCCCGCCAACACCAAAGAAGCGCTGGCGCGGAGATCGGTCGCCATCACGGGGGCCCCCCGGAGGAAGGGGACACCCTGGACCACGGCCTCTCGGCCTGCGACCGTAATGTCTGCGCCCATGCGTACAAGCTCGGGGATATGCATAAACCGATTTTCGAAGACCGTCTCGGTGATGACGGATCGGCCGTCGGCGATCGCCATGAGCGCCATGATCTGCGCCTGCATATCGGTGGCGAAGCCGGGGAAGGGGGCGGTGCTGATATCCACCGGCCGGGGTCGGGCAGCCATCCGGACCCGCATCTGCCCCGCCTCGACAGCCACGGATGCCCCTGCCTCCCGGAGCTTTGCCGTCACCGCCTCCACGTGGTGTGGGACGCACCCCTGGATCACAACATCTCCCCGCGTAATGGCCGCCGCCACCGCCAAGGTTCCCGCCTCGACCCGATCCGGGACGATCCGGTGCCGGGCACCGGTGAGTGCTTCGACCCCCTCGATCGTGATGGTGGATGTGCCTGCCCCCTCGATCCGCGCCCCCATCGCTTTGAGGAGGCGGGCCAGGTCGACCACCTCCGGCTCACAGGCGGAATTTTCGAGGATCGTCGTCCCCGTCGCTAACGTCGCCGCCATCATGAGGTTCTCGGTCCCCGTGACCGTCACCGTCTCGAAGGCAAGGCGCGCTCCACTGAGACGAGGCGCCTTCGCCATCACGTAGCCGTCAACCAGATCGATCTCTGCTCCCATCTGCTGGAGCCCGGCCAGGTGCAGGTTGATGGGACGCGGGCCGATGGCGCAGCCCCCCGGAAGCGAGACCCTGGCCTCGCCGCACCTGGCGAGCAGCGGGCCCAGCACCAAGACCGCGGCCCGCATCGTCCGCACCAAATCGTAGGGCGCCTCGCACCGCTCGACGGCCCGCGATGTGAGACTCACCGTCCCGGGACCCACATCGGAGGACTCCACCCCCATAAACCCAAGAAGCCTCCTGATCGTCGCCACATCCCCAAGGGAGGGGACATTTTCCAGGATGAGTTCCTGGGGGGTGAGGAGAACGGCCGCCATGGCGGGAAGCGCGGCATTCTTCGCCCCGCTCACCGTCACGATACCGCGGAGAGGCCTTCCCCCGTGGATCACCAACCGGCCCACCTTATCCCCCCTGCGTGCGGCCGGCCTTCTCGCTGAGACCGAACCGCACCCCTGACCGCGCCAACCCAGGACCCGTGCAGCGAGCGACGATCACCCGCTCGCGGCCGCTCAAATCCGGGGTCACCTCGATGTCGCCGAAGGCGCCCTGCTCCCGCAGAAGTCTGCTGAGCAGAACTCCCTGTCCCGCTGTCATCTCCAGGGCCAACCATCCCCCCGGCCTAAGCAGCGTCGAGGCCCCACTGATGAGCCGCCGATGAACGTCGAGGCCATCCGGCCCGCCATCCAGGGCCTCCAGAGGCTCATAGCGTACCTCGCGTGGCAGGCCCGCCAATTCCTCCGTCGCAACGTAGGGAGGGTTGCTGACCATGAGGTCGCATTGAAGGCCAACGCCCAGGCAAAAGAGCGGCTCCACCAGATCGCCGTGGAGGAACGTAATCCTTTCGAGGACCCCGTGCCTCGCGGCATTTGCTCGGGCGACGTCCAGGGCCCGGCTGGAAATCTCCGTCGCATAGAGCCGACTGTGGGGGAGCGCCGTCGCCAGCGCCACGGCGATTGCTCCGGAGCCGGTGCCGATGTCCGCAATGACCGGCGCCTGTAATTCGTTGAGTCGCGCCAGCGCCATCTCGACCAGCGTCTCGGTCTCGGGCCGCGGGATCAGGACATCAGGAGTCACCCCGAAAGAGAGGGACCAGAACTCCTTCGTCCCGGTGAGATAGGCGAGC
>JAKEGQ010000133.1 GCA_022615475.1 Candidatus Methylomirabilota bacterium
TGACGGGCCTCGGGGCGGGATTGGGGTCATCCTTCTGGCACGACTTCCTGGATCGGCTCACCAGCGCCAAGGAGAAGGCGGCGAAATTGGATAAGTAAATGGAACAGAAGAAGTAGGGGGTGATCAAGAGTGCGCCTCCCGGGGGGACCCTATGCGCCAACGGGGGGGTGGGCGACAAAGGGGGCACATCCCCCCGGGAGGGCCAGCAATCGACCAGAGCTCTTACTCTAGCTCGTCCACGTTGTATCGGACCGGGGTCCCCCACCACTTTTGCTCTTTGGCCTGCTGCCACTCTGCCTTGGTCAATTTAGGCTTGTCCTTGGCGCTGTTCGAATACCACAAGTGGCTCCACGAGGCGTAGTGGGGCCCGCCGGGCGGAATGCCGTACTGTTCCGTCGCACAGGCGCTCAGCCCTCCGGCCAGGGCGAGTCCCACCAGTACTAACATAATCTTCTTGCCCATGATTATCATCCCTCCTTTGTTGTTGGTCTTCGCCCTACCCTCCCTAGGGCGTCACGACGAGTTGGGTCCGACGGTTCAACGCCCAGGCGGCCTCGTTGTTGCCCGGGGCAAACTGGCGCACCTCGCCGAACCCCTTGGCGGAGATCCGCTGGGGACTGATGCCGCCGGCCACGAGGTAGTCCCGAACCGCCTTGGCCCGGCCGTCGCTCAGGGCCTGGTTACGGGCGGGGGTCCCCCGCTCGTCGGCGAAGCCGTTGAGCGCGATTTTCGCGTCCGGGTTGGCCTTGAGCCACTTGATGACGCCATCCAGGTTCGCCTTGTCCTCCGGCCGGAGAACGGTCTTGTCGGTGGTAAAGAAGACATCCGTGAACTTGGGCGGCGCGGCCTTGACGACCGGCGCCGGCGGGGCCGGAGGGGGTGGGGGTGGTGCGACCGCTACCGGGGCGGGCGTCGCCACCTCAGGCTTCTTGGGGCACCCTCCAAACCCCGCGAGCAGTGAGGCGCCGAGCACCAGGAGCAGCACCGGGCGCCCCCAGCGGCCTATGGTAGCCATCATCGGTTTCTTCCGAGATCTCGTGGTGTGTGTCTCCATGCCTCTCTCCTTTCGATGCGCTCTATGAATTCCCGCCGTCCCCTCCACCACCCGGTCTCCCTGTTGTCATTGCGACGACCATTATCTCCGGCCTCTCCGGTGAAATGGAATCCATCGCTCGGAGGATTTTCTGGCATCAATAGGCCTAACTAGGGCGGTGATGCTTCCTTCAAAAGATGTAGGTCTTTCGATGCAGATCCGGAACCGTGCTGGCAGCGGGCCGGCGGAGAGCGGGGTGTCATTTTGGCATACTTCGTGCACCCCACCACGGCTAGCAACCCATTCTGAGGCGCTGAGAAATGGGGAGAAAGGATCACATCCGGGTCGTCATCGCCGACGACCATCGGCTCTTCCGGGAAGGGCTCATCGAACTCTTGCGACGGGAAGAGGCGATCGAGGTCGTGGGGGAGGCCGCCAACGGACGGGAGGTGCTCAAGGCCCTGGACGAGTTCCACCCGGACGTCCTGCTCTTAGACCTCTTCATGCCGGAAATGGACGGGCTCGACGTCCTGCCTCAGATTCGCGAGCGTAACTCCGGGACCAAGGTGCTCATCCTGACCGGCTATTTCGATCAGGAGCTGGTCTTCCGTACCCTGTGGGAGGGAGCCAGGGGGTACCTCCAAAAGAGCGTGTCGAGCGCCGAGCTGCTGAAGGCAATCCGAGCGGTCCACTCCGGCGAGGCCTGGATCGAGAGGGGCGTCATGGGCCACCTGCTGGAGGAGCTGCCCCGCCAGGACAACCGTGTCCACAAGAGGGGCCAGTCGGCCGAGCTCTTGAGCCAACGCGAGGCGGAGATCGCGAGATTCGTGGCTGAAGGCCTCAGCAACAAAGAGGTGGCCGATCGGCTCTTCATCAGCGAAAAGACGGTCAAATCCCATCTGGTCAGCATCTTCAGAAAACTCCATCTGCGCCATCGCCTCCAGCTGGCCCTCTATACCCTGGAACGGGATTCCCTCTTGAATCGCCGCTCCAACGACGGCTAGTGCCGTTCCAACTCTGTCACTACCGCTTGTCTCGTTTGTTCCCTCCTGCGGAGCCGTAACAGGCCGCTTCATTCCCCCTTTACTCCCCTTCGTTTTCTCTTGTGCCGGGGAAGGTTCTCTGCGTCACCCCGGGAATCTCCGATGTCGAGCTTGACGCCCCGCCCCCTGTAGGCCATACTGAGGCCCGTTCATGTCCCCCCTCGTCGCCTTCCCGGCTGAACCGTCGAGAGTCCGATGTGACCCGGAGTGAGATGCGGCGTGTGCCGCCATCCGAGAGACAGAGAACATGAATAAATATCTTGTGGAGTTCATCGGAACATTCTTCCTGGTGCTGACCATCGGTCTTGCTGTGCTCGAGCCAGGTGCCGGTGCCATGGCACCCCTGGCTATCGGTTCTGCGCTCATGGTCATGGTCTATGCCGGCGGACACATCTCGGGAGCACACTATAACCCTGCGGTCACCCTGGCGGTTTGGTTGCGCGGCAGGTGCCCGGCAAGAGATATGGCTCCCTACATGGGCGCGCAAATCATCGGAGGGCTCTTGGCCTCGGTCATGGTCCTCTTCGTGAAGGGCCCCAGTGCTGTCCCACCGGCTCGACCGGATCCGGTCCCTGCGCTCCTGGTGGAGTTTCTCTATACGTTTGCCTTGTGCTATGTCGTCCTCAACGTGGCCACCTCGAGGAATACGGTTGGGAATTCATTTTACGGTTTGGCGATCGGATTCACGGTAACGGCTGGCGCCTATTCGGCGGGGGCTATTTCGGGAGGCGCGTTCAATCCGGCCGTCGCGGTAGGCATCACCGTCATGGGATTGTCGCATCTTGGCAGCATGTGGATCTTCCTGCTGGGGACTTTCTTGGGAGGCGCCTTGGCTGCTGTGACGTTCACGTTTCTGAATCCTGAGGACACATAGCGGCGTGCCCCAGGGGCGTCTTGCGATCTTGAGCCTTGTCGGGATCTCACGAAAAGCCCTTGACATCCCCCGGTGTATCGGAGAAATATGAGGGCCCATCCCAGCGCGTGACGTGGGTATTTAAGAGATGGCCATGCAATCGCGATCATTGCCATATGTGATGGCACTCCTGGCGGCCGCCGCGGTCCTTGCAGTCGTGTGGGTCGTTGACCGCCTAGAGCAAGCGCGCTTCCACGAGGCTAATCGGACAAGCGTCATCCACAGGCTGAGCGCTATCCGTGCGAGGCTGGAAGGCGCGTTGAATGCACACCTGTTTCTGACCCGCGGCCTTGTTGGCCGTGTCTCGACACATCCGAGTATTGACGAGCAAGAATTTCAAGCCCTCGCCAAGGAGGTACTAACCGATCAGAGTGCCATCCGCAGCATCGAGTTGGCGAAGAACACTGTGGCCACGCACCTCTATCTGCGAGAGGGAAATGAAAAAGCCCGAGGGCCGCGTCTGTTGGACCTGCCTAATCAGCAGTTGGCTTTCCAGCGAGCCCTGGACACGAGACAGACGGTGGTCGCGGGTCCAGTGGACCTCGCGCAAGGGCGCGCCGCCTTCGTGAGTCGCATCCCGATTTATCTGACGCCGCCGGGGGGACCACCGGCGGGCGGGCCATACTGGGGCTTGGCTACAATCCTCATCGATAAGGACACGCTGCTGAAGGAGGCAGGACTCTTCGACGACTCCGAAGGGGTGCAGTACGCCCTGCGGGGGAAGGATGGGTTGGGTGCGCAAGGCGAGGTCTTTTTCGGGGACACGGCCCTCTTCGAGTTGAACCCGGTTGCATTAGATGTGTTCATACCCAATGGTTCGTGGCAGTTGGCAGCGATCCCCGTGGGGGGGTGGGCGGCCGTTTCGCCCAGCTTCTCGCTGTTCCGAATCGGCGGAGCATTGTTGGCGATTATAGCGGCAGGCCTTGCCTTCTTCGTGACCCTCACGCGGATACGGTTGAGGGAGCGGGAGCAGGCGCTCCGCGGGAGCGAGAAACGGTATCGGATCTTGTATGAAGACAACCCAGCCATGTACTTTACCGTGGATCAAGAAGGCACAGTTCTTTCCGTCAACTGGTTTGGGGCAGCACAGCTGGGGTACACGGTTGACGAGTTACTTGGACAATCGGTCTTGAATATCTTTCACCCGGACGACAGAGACGCGGTGCTGCAGCAACTCAATGGGTGTTTCGAGAACGCTGAACAACTCTTTCGTTGGGAGTTTCGGAAGGTCCGCAAGGATGGCGGCGTCATCTGGGTAAGAGAGGCCGCTCGGGCTATCCGGGCCATGGACGGCAAGACCCTCGCCCTCATTGTCTGCGAAGACATCACTGAACTCAAGCGAGCGGAGGAGTCGTTACGGCAGTCGCACGACGAGTTGGAACTGCGTGTCGAAGAACGCACCGGGTTGCTGCGAGACAGCGAAGCCGCCCTCCGAGATAGCCAGAAGGACCTCCAGGATCTGGCGGGCAAGCTGCTGAAGGCGCAGGAAGAAGAGCGGCGCCGGTTGGCCCGCGAACTCCA
>JAKEGQ010000134.1 GCA_022615475.1 Candidatus Methylomirabilota bacterium
CACAGTTCAACGTCCAACGTCGAATGCCCCGAACGGTCACGGAGGACGCGAAGCCAGTCCGACCTTGGACTTTGGACGTTGGGCGAGAGACGATGAATAAGAAAATATTCATCGTGGCCGGGGAGGCCTCCGGCGATCTGCACGGCGCCGATCTCGCGCGAGCCCTGCTCTCCCTCGACCAGGAGATCACCCTCTTGGGGATGGGGGGGGAGCAGATGCGGCGGGCTGGCGTGAAGCTCCTGGTTGATGCGGGGGAATTAGCCGCGGTGGGAATCACCGAGGCCTTCTCTCGTCTCGCGGCGCTCACGGGGGCTTTCCGGCGTCTCCGGGCGGCCCTCGCCGCGGAAGATCCCGCCCTCCTCCTCCTGATCGACTTTCCCGATTTCAATTTTTGGCTGGCTCGAGCTTCCCGGCGGATGGGGATTCCGGTCCTGTACTACATCAGCCCGCAGGTCTGGGCCTGGCGCAAAGGGAGGATCCGGACGCTGAAGCACCTGGTGGAAAAAATGTTGGTCATCTTCCCCTTTGAAGAGGCCCTATATCGCGAGGCGGGCATTCCCGTCGCCTTTGTCGGCCACCCCATGCTGGACCGGCTGCAGGACGTTCCGACTCGCGAAGAGGCGCGTCGCCAGATGGGGCATGGCCCTTCGGACCTGATCGTTGGCCTCCTCCCTGGGAGCCGCGAGGGAGAGGTCAGGCACCATCTTCCGGTCCTGAAGGCGGCCGTGGCACAGATGGTCAAGACAGAACCCCGAGCCCACTTCCTCCTGGCTGTAGCCGATTCGCTGCCCCCAGGCCTGGTTGAGTCATTCCTCCAGGAGAGCGATTCACCCATTCGACCCGTCCGAGGCCAGACGTACAAGATCATGCGGGCGGCAGACCTGTTGATCATGGCGTCAGGGACGGCAACCCTCGAGGCGGGACTTCTCGGCACCCCCATGATCATCATCTATCGGGTATCCCGCATCACGTGGTGGACGGGTAGGCTCTTGGTGGATGTTCCCGCCATAGGAATGGTAAACTTAGTCGCAGGAAAGCGGGTGGTGCCGGAGTTGGTGCAGTGGGATTTTACCCCGGAGCGGGTCGCCAAGGCTGCCCTGGAGCTGTTGCAGAGCCCTGAGGCCCTCAGGTCGATCCGCCAGGAGCTCCACGATGTCCGAGGAAGGCTCGGAGAGGCGGGGGCCTCTCTTCGCGCAGCCCGGGAGGTCCTGAAGACGCTGTATGAAGTGGAGGCCAGGAGTCGGGGATGAAGCGAGCCTGGAAGGGTCTTCGGACCAATCCGGTTGTCATCGCCCTTCTCACATGGTTGATGGCGCTCCTGATCCGGAGCCTCTTCAGGTCCCTGCGCATGAGCTATGTGGGGTGGGAGGTGCCCGACCGGCTAATCCGCGCCGAGGGGAGACGGGTCATGGGGGCCTTCTGGCACGGCCGACTCCTCATGATGCCCTTTGCGTATCCGGAGGTTCCCTGGGCGATTATGGTCAGCCGGCACGCGGATGGCGAGCTTATCAGCCGGGTGGCGGAGCGGTTTGGTATTCGCTCGGTTCGAGGCTCGGCCCGCCGAGGCGGTGCCTGGGCCCTTCTCGGGATGGTGCGAGCCTCCCGAAGGGGGTGTCATCTGGCGATCACCCCCGACGGGCCTCTCGGCCCCAGGGAAGAGGTAAAGACCGGAACGATCGAGCTCGCGCGTCTGGCGGGTACCCCGATCATTCCTGTTGCCTTCGCCGCGTCGCATGGAAAGTTCGAGCGCAGTTGGGACCGGCTTCTGGTCCCGTATCCCTTTGGACGGGGGGTGTTTGTCTACGGAGAACCCGTCGTGGTCCCTCCGACGGCCGGGCCCGAAGAGATGGAGAAAGCGCGGACTGTGCTGGAGGAGGGTCTCCGTCAGGTGACGGCGGTGGCCGATGCGTACTTCAAGAAACCAGCAGTCCGCCATCGGGCATCAGCCGTCGGCACAAGATCCGAGAGGAATCCTTGATGCTGACTGCTATCGCTGACAGACGAGAGCTTATCTCATGAGGGCTCTGTATAACATCGGTCTCTTCCTGGCGTTACTCACCTACCTGCCGCGCCTTCTCCGCCGCAGGATGCGGAGTGGTCCGTTCGGGCTGGCGGAGCGATTGGGCAGATACCCGGAATCGCTCACGATCAGGCTTCGGGAGAAACGCCCGCTCTGGCTCCACGCAGTTTCGGTGGGGGAGGCGGTGGTGGGAGGCATCCTGGTTTCACGACTCCACGCAAGACGGTCGGGACTACCCTTCGTCGTCTCAACGGTCACCGCCACAGGGCGGGAGGTGGCTGGAGAGCGAATCCCCCAAGCGGAGGCGCACATCTACTTCCCTCTCGACTTCCCCGGACCCGTGGCCCGGGCCCTGACGGCCGTCAACCCCAGGCTCGTCCTCCTGATGGAGGGGGAGATATGGCCAAACTTCCTTGAGGCCTGCCACCTCCGAGGCCTGCCGGTCCTGCTTGTCAACGGCCGGGTCTCACGTCGGTCTTTCCGTCGCTGCCAGGTTGTCAAGCCGCTCTATCGGCGGGTGCTCAGACACATCGCGCTCTTCTGCATGCAGGGCGAGGGGGATGCGGCGAGAATTTTGGCATTGGGGGCTGATCCAGAGCGGGTGGTCGTCACGGGCAACATCAAGTATGATGACGACGAGACGGATGACCAGTTCCCCGCCCGTCTTGCCCCTGTCGCGCGTCTCACAGACGGTCGGCTGGTGTGGGTTGCCGGAAGTACTCATCGGGGAGAGGAAGGCCTCATTCTCCAGGCCTTTCGCGAGATCAAGACAGGGGTCCCCGATTCGGTCCTGGTCCTTGCGCCTCGCCACCCGGAGCGGATTTCCGAGGTCGAGATACTCCTCCGGGACGCAGACCTTCCCTTCGTTCGCCGTAGCGGGCTCACAGGAGGTGCTGCCGAGCTTCCGTCGGTCGTCCTGGTCGATACCATGGGGGAGTTGAGTCACCTCTACGCCCTTGCCACGGTTGCCTTCGTCGGAGGCAGCCTGGTCCCAGCGGGCGGGCATAACATCCTGGAACCCGCCCGGTATCGGCGGCCGATCGTATTTGGGCCGCACATGGACAACTTCGCCGATGTGGCCGAGGCCTTCCTCGGTGAGGGAATGCCTCATCAAGTACGTGATGCTTCCGAGCTGGCCGCACGGGTCCTCGGACTCTTCCGCGATCCCGCTGCCGCACAACGGATGGGGGAGGCTGCCTATCGGGTCCTGACCCGCAACCGTGGGGCAGCCGAGCGGACCGTCACCCTGATTGAGCGGTATCTGTGAATCCGAATGTTCACCGACACTATCGCCAGTGGGTCGCCGGTCACGGTCGGTGGGGCCGCCCGGTGCGCGGTCTCCTGCGTATGGCGTCCTGGGTCTACGGCCTGGGTATCGGGTGGCGTCGCGGCCTGTACAGCATCGGTCTGCTCAGGCGGATTCGCCCGCCCGTACCGGTCATCAGCATCGGCAATATCACCGCGGGAGGGACTGGGAAGACCCCCTTCACGATGCATCTCGGGCGCATGCTCAAGGACCGAGGACTTCGAGCTGCGGTAGTGACGAGAGGCTACAGGGGGACGAGGGAGGGGAGGACGGTCGTTGTCTCGGATGGTGAGACGGTGAGAGTGGGTTATCCCGAGGTTGGGGATGAGGCACTCCTTCTCGCGCGAAAGTTGCCCGGGGTTGTCGTCCTCACGTCGGCTGATCGGGTCAAGGGGTGCCAGGTGGCCATTCGCGAGTTCGGCGCTCAGGTGATCCTCTTGGATGACGGCTTCCAACATCTTCGGGTCGCGCGGGACCTGGACATCGTTCTTCTGGACAGCACAAATCCTTTCGGATATGGCTATCTTCTTCCTCGGGGACTCCTCCGGGAGCCGGTACGGTCCATACGGCGGGCAGATCTCCTGGTAATGACCGGGGTGGCCGACCCTGGAGAGCCCATGGACGCTCTCTCTCGCCTCCGCGACAACACACGGGCGCCCATGCTGCACGCGGTCTATACCCCGACGGTCTTCACCGATGTCAAGAGCGGGGCAGCGGTCGCCGAGGAAGACCTCCGCGGTCAAGCATTCATCGCCTTCTCCGGGATCGCAAACCCGCCGGCCTTCGACCGGACGCTCGAGTCCCTCAGGATGGTACCGAAGCGTCATCTCGTCTATCCCGACCATCACCCGTACAGCGCCGCGGACATCGCCACGATCGCGGCATGCATGAAGGAGGTCGGGGCAACGGGCGCCCTGACGACTGAAAAGGATGCCGTTCGGATTGAAAAACTCCCCGTCCCGTTTCCCGTTCTCGCGGTTGGGGTGAGCCTCACCCTCACCGGTGGCCAGCCGGAGCTGAAGCGTTTCCTGGATACCCTGTTTCCGTAGAAGAGTGGGCGAGAGGTGGCGATGAGGGCGATCGAGCGGACGGTGGTCGATTCAGCCGAGATTCGCCGGGTCCTGATCCGGGGGGTGAACTGGGTCGGCGACGCGGTAATGACCACGCCTGCCATCGCCGGCATCCGCAAGACCTTCCCTCGCGCGCAGATCTCTCTCCTGGTGAAGCCGTGGGTTGCCGGAGTGTTTGCGGGGAACCCGCACATCGACGAGATACTCATCTACGACGGGGAAGGTCGCCACAGGGGGGTAACGGGATTGCTCCGGCTGGCACGAGAGCTTCGGGGGTACCGGTTCGATCTGGCCATCCTGCTTCAGAATGCCTTTGAAGCGGCACTCCTTGTCTTTCTGGCCAGAATCCCCCACAGGGTTGGTTACAATACCCAGGGCAGAGGTCTCCTCTTGACGACGGCGGTGGTGCAGGATCGATCGACGAAGGGACTGCATCACGTCGACTACTACCGGGCCCTCTTGGGCGCACTCACGTGGGACCAGGGAGATCGCACGCCCACCCTATTCCTGAACAGCGGGACGGAGGACACGGCAAAGGCCCTGCTCGAGGACGAAGGAGTGGGGCCGCAGGAGACGCTCGTTGCCTTCAATCCGGGCTCGACCTATGGCTCGGCCAAGCGCTGGCCGGCGGATCGGTATGCGGCCCTGGCCGATCGCTTGATCGCGGATCTGGGGGTGAAGATACTCCTGACCGGAGCGAAAGCGGATGGTAGAGTGGCGGGGGCCGTTCGATCGGTCGCCCGGTATCCGGAGCGGATCGTCGATCTGACCGGCCGAACGGACATTCCGCTCTTTGCGGCGGTGCTGAAACGCTGCACGGTCTTTGTGACCAACGATACCGGGGCGATGCACGTCGGAGCAGCCATCGGCGTTCCCGTGGTGGCCATCTTTGGACCGACAGATCCACGAACGACCTCACCTGTCGGGAGGCATGTTCTGTTGAGACGCCGGGTCCCGTGCAGCCCCTGTCTTCTCCGAGAGTGTCCGATTGACCACCGGTGCATGACCGGGATTTCAGTTGACCATGTTGTCTCTTCAATTGTAGGTATTTATAATACAATAAATAAAGTTACACATTAAGTCTCGACTCGATATGACAATGGGTTCAGCGGCAGTCTTTCTCGATAGAGACGGGACGATCAACGAGGACTCAGGGTTCCTGGCTGATCCTGCGGGCCTCCGACTCTTGCCCGGGGTCGGGTCGGGGCTCCGGCTGCTTCAGGAAGGGGGCTTTCGGCTGGTGGTGGTGAGCAACCAGTCGGGGGTCGCCAGGGGATACTTGACGGAAGCGACGCTCGCAGCAATCCACCAAAGACTCGAGAGACTGCTTGAGACGGAGGGGGTTACGCTCTGCGGAGTCTATTACTGCCCTCACCACCCGGAGGGAGCTCCTCCATATCGGCAGGCGTGTGATTGTCGCAAACCTCAGGGGGGATTGGTGGAACGAGCGGCGCGGGAGCACAAAATTGATTTGAGCCGCTCATATGTCGTCGGGGACCAACCCGTCGATATCGAACTGGCTCGGCAGTCGGGGATGACAGCCATCCTCGTCCTCACCGGGCAGGGGAGGTTCGCGCTGGAGTCGGGACACGTTCAGGCGGATCATGTCGCCGCCGACATGACGGCCGCGGCCCGCTGGATTCTCGGGAGACACGTCGGATGAATTGAGAGGATACCCGAACCCTGCAAAGAAGGTTCAGGGTTCATAGTTCATAGACGGAGATGGGGGGGAATAGTTCGGGCCATTGACCATGAGCCATGAACTCTGAACCACGAACGGCCCCAATGATCAGGCGAGCGGCGGTCGCAGATCTCTTCTATGCGGGAAACGCCAAGGCTCTCCGCCCTCAGGTCGAGGAGCTGCTCCTTAAAGGCGATGAGAAGACTGTGGCAGTGGGTGCCGTGGTTCCCCATGCCGGGTATCTCTATTCGGGTGGGGTGGCCGGGGCAGTCTATGCCCGGCTGGACGCTCCAGAGTCGTGTGTCGTCCTGGGCCCGAACCATACGGGTCTCGGGGCTGCTGCGGCCATTATGACCTCTGGGACCTGGGAGACCCCTTTGCGGGAAGTTGCGATCGATACCGAGCTGGCTCGGGCCATCCTCGATCGATCGCGGGTGCTCGAAGAGGACGATCGGGCCCATCGGAAAGAGCACGCGATCGAGGTCCAGCTGCCGTTCCTCCAAGTCCTGTTCCCCGACCTGCCCTTTGTGCCTATCTGCCTGATGAGTCACGAGTACGGGGCGTGCCGCGATGTCGGACAGGCCGTCGCCGAGACAATCTCTGCTTCACGAAAGCGGGTCCTTGTCATTGCCAGCACCGATATGAGCCATTACGTCTCCCGGGAGTTGGCTGAGCGAAAGGATCGGATGGCCATCGACGCAATACTGGATCTGGACCCGGAACGGCTCCATGCCACCGTGCTGCGGGAGCGTATCAGCATGTGTGGCTTTCACCCGGCGACCGCCATGCTCATTGCCGCGAAGGCACTCGGGGCAACCAGGGCCGAGCTAGTCCGCTACGCCACCTCCGGCGACGTCACCAAAGATTACAGCTCCGTCGTCGGCTACGCCGGCCTGATTATTCGCTAGGGCCACGTTGCCATTCCTTGACATGACGGAAGGGGGCAGACGGTGAAGCGGGAAACGATCCTCGTCCTTCAAGGCGGTGGGGCGTTAGGAGCCTATGAGTGCGGCGTCTACAAGGCCCTGGAGGAGAAGGGAATCATTCCAGACCTCATCGCCGGGGTCTCCATCGGAGCGGTGAACGCTGCCATCATTGCGGGAAGCCGTCGAGGGAAGGCGGCCCCGGCCCTCGAGGCATTCTGGAACGAGATTGCCGTCCCCGATGTCCTCGTCCCTCACGAGGGGCTCCGACGTTCCATCGCTGCGTGGCAGATTCTCCTGCTGGGCGTCCCCAAGCTCTTCGCCCCTCGTTGGCCTACACCAGCGAGGCCTGCTTTCCCGCCCTTCTCTTGGTTGACGTGGACCAGCCTGTATGATCCGAGTCCTCTGAAGAAGACGCTGGAGCAGCACGTGGACTTCGAGCGACTGGCCTCACGGGAGATCCGGTTGATGCTGACGGCGGTCAACGTGGAGACCGGCGAGCTCGAGGTCTTCGACAGTGCCGAGCAGCGGATCACCGTCGAGCATATCCTGGCCAGCGGCAGCTTCCCCCCGGGGTTGCCGTGGACGGTCATCGAGGGGAAGTCCTACTGGGATGGCGGCCTGGTAAGCAACACCCCGTTACGGCCGGTGATGGAGAAGCGAGCAGGTGTACCGATGAAAGTTTACCTCGTGAACCTTTTCCCCAAGACCCATTCCTTGCCTCAGGACCTCCTAGGAGTGTTGGCGCGGCAGAAAGATATTCTCTACGCGGATAGGACCGAAAGCGATTGCAGGGCCTGCGAGCTTCGAAACGAAACCGTGGCGCTGATCGAGGAGTTGATAGCCCACGTCGATCCGGAAACAGCGGCACGGATCAGGAAGGGCGTGCGCTATCAACGGGTGGTCGAACATGCATGTCAGGCGGAGATCACCCGGTTTGACCACACAGGGGAAGCCTTCGAGTCCGAATCGAAGGACTACGACTTCTCCAGGGGAACCATTCAGGAGCACATCCGCCACGGGTACGAGCAGGCCCAGGCGGTTCTCGCCCAGGAGGTAGCAGCGGCCCGATCCTCACGGGGGGTTTAGCCATGGGGTTGAACGGCAAGGTCGGAATCGTGACGGGTGGAGCGAGTGGAATCGGGAAGACCATCGCCCTGGCTCTCGCGAGGGCCGGCGCGGATGTCGTCATCGCCGACCTCAGCGAGCCGACCGGGCAGGCAACCGCGAAGGAGCTCGAAGCCACGGGCACGAAGGCCTTCTTCCAGAAGACGGACGTCACGAAACGGGAGGATGCCAAGCGCCTCATTGACGCTACGGTAGGCCGGTTCGGCCGGCTCGACATCCTGGTCAACAATGCCGGCCTTCAGCATGTGGCCCCGATCCAGGACTTC
>JAKEGQ010000135.1 GCA_022615475.1 Candidatus Methylomirabilota bacterium
ACAGCTCTGCGGCCGCAGGGTTGGCAGCCGGGGTATCCCCATCCTGGAATGGCTTGCTGCGAAGTCCCAACACGCCCAATGCTCCGGGCTGGTGCGGCGTATCGAAGAAGCCTCCACTCTCGTCCCAGAAGGTTTGCACGGCGTAGTCCATGATGTCCCTGCCCACGGCCAGATACCGAGCCTCGCCGCTGACCTCGAAGGCTTCGAGCAGGGCCGCGGCCACCTGCACCTGATCCTGTAGGAAGCCAGGAACAGTCGCCTTTCCATGGGCATAGGCGTGAACTACCCCTCTCCCCGGCACGTAGGCATGGTCCAAGAGGAAATCGAGACTCTTGAGAGCGAAGTCCTTGAGCTCCTCCCGCCCAAGGACCTTGTAGGCCTCGAAATACGCGGAGACCATCATGCCGTTTCGGTCACTCAAGATGGTCCGGTCGACGAAGGGGGTTTTTCGTTGCCCTCGAATTCTCAACAGATCTCCCTTGCCCTTGACGATCAACGCCTCGACTTTGGCCACGGGCATCGCGAGCGCCTGGGCAATTTCTTCCGCCGTCCTGGCGATCCAGAGGACGTTCCTGGCGGGATTCTCCCGCATCTCCCCCTCCGGCCCGATATCGAAATACCGGATGAGGACCTCGGCCTCCTCCTTGGGGAGGGCTTGGCGGACCTCCGCCTCTGTCCAGGTGTAATAGTCCCCATCGTCCTTGCGCCCAATGTCCGCATCCTGATGGGCATAAAAGCCCCCGCGCGCCTGATCCGAGAGAGACCCCTGCACATACCGGATGATGCCTTCGGCCACTTCGCGGTAGCGGGCTTTGCCGGTGACCTGATACGCCGCGAGGTAATCCTTGAGAAGCTGGGCCTGGTCATTGAGCATCTTCTCGAAGTGCGGGACCCGCCACTGTCGGTCGGTGGCGTAGCGGTGAAAGCCGCCGTCGAGCTGGTCGTGCACACCACCACGCGCCATCGCATCAAGAGTTTTGGTGGCGACGTGAAGCAGCTTCTGGTCCCCGGTGTCGAAAGACCCCTTGAGAGCAAGCTCCATGGTCCCGGCAACGGGAAACTTGGGCCCACCCCCGAAACCACCGGCTTCCTCATCAAAGCTGCGGAGCAGCGCCCACATGGTGTTCGTGATCAATCGCGGCTTCAGGTCCCCGGCCTCGGTCAGGCCTGCCTGGTATTTGGCCACCGCCTGGTAGAGGCCGTCGGCGTTTTCCAAGACCTTGTCCTTCTGGCCCTTGTAGACACGATAAACCTCCGGGAGGAGCTGCTTGAAGCCGGGCCGGCCGTACCGTTCGTCGGGGAAGAACGTCCCGCCTCCGTAGAAGACCTTCCCCTCGGGCGTCATGAACACGGTCAGGGGCCAGCCGCCATAGCTGACGAGGGCCTGCACCTGCACCTGATACCTGGAATCGATATCCGGCCGCTCATCCCGATCGACCCTGATGGGGACAAAGTAGTCATTGATCAACTTGGCCACCTCGGGATTGCTGTAGGTCTCCTCGTCCATCACATGACACCAGTGGCACCAGATCGCCCCGATGTCCATGAGAATCGGCCGGTCCAGCTCTCTTGCCAGGCGGAACGCCTCCTCGCCCCAGGGTTGCCAGTGGATGGGTTGGGTCGCTGCCTCCTTAAGATAGGGGCTCGAGGCCGTAGCCAGCCTGTTCACCAGCTTTGGACCAGTTTCGCCCGAGGAAATAGATGCGCAGGGGAGAAAGAGAACAACAAGGGGCGCGGCCGCTCTGAGAAAGCTCTGAGACTTCATCTACCTCCCCCTTATCTGTCACGAAGGATAGCCTTCAGATTTCCGCGGAGACGCGTGACGGACTCCCAGTCGGTTCCGTCGTAGTAGCCCCGGATATGGGCCTCCCGATCAACCAGCACGAAGCGGGAGCTATGAATGAGGCGAACCATCTCGTGATCCGGCCCGGAGTGAGCCCACGTTCTCGCGGGTCCGATCCACATCCGGCCTTCCTCCGTCCCGCGCCGAGTCTTCTTATCGGGTTCGGGGGCCGCGAGGTGAAAGCCATCCACCGCGAGCCGATAGACAGCATCCTTGGAGCCGGTCAGGAAGAACCAGCGGCCAGCGTCCGCTCGATATCGTTTGGCATAGGTAGAGAGTATGCGGGGGGTGTCGTACGCAGGATCGACGCTGACCGAGACCAGCCGGAGATCAGCTTCCTCTGCAAATTCGGCCTGAAGCCGGGCCATGTTAGCACTCTGGAGCGGGCAGGTGTCGGGGCACCTGGTGTAAAAGAAGTCAACAACCCAGACTTTCCCCAGCAAATCTGACAGCGTGACGCGCTTGCCACTCCGCTCGATGAGGGAGAACTCGGGGACCGGACCGTAGACTTCGAGCGTCTCGAGCGCCCCCTGGCTCCTTTCGGGGGCGGTCACCCACTCGGAACCTGGAGAGACGTGCCCGCGCGAGGCCCACACGAGGAAGCCCCCGCCTCCCAGGACCAACAGGATCACAAGTCCGCGCAGGAAAGCAGGTGGAAGTCGAGGCATCGTCCTCCGGCGATCATCCTCAAAGCTGTTCATGTTGCCTCCCCTCCGGGATTCATGGGGGTTGGGCTATTTCGATCACGCACCATCGAAACGAAGAGGTTCATAGT
>JAKEGQ010000136.1 GCA_022615475.1 Candidatus Methylomirabilota bacterium
GATACGGGCGAGCGGTACCTCAGTGTGCCATACTAGGAGGGAAGGAAAGGAGTCTGTGCATGGGGGTCAAGGTGTATATTCCGACGCCCTTTCGGGCCCTGACCCGAAACCAAGCCACCGTGGAGGCGGAGGGGAAAACCATCGTTCGTCTCGTCGAGGCCCTCGAGAGTGAGTATCCCGGGATCCGCGAGCGGGTTCTTGATGAGCGCGGAGAGATCCATCGGCATATCAACATCTATGTCAACGACATCGCCGTCGAGGACCTCGGAGGCAAGGAGACCGTGCTCACGGACGGGGATGAGATCGCCCTGATCCCGGCCATCGCGGGCGGGGCGATCCCCTTTACCGAGGAGCAGATCAAGCGGTACAGCCGCCACATCATCCTCCCCGAGGTCGGCGGCAAGGGGCAGCGCAAGCTGCTCAACAGCAGCGCCCTTCTCGTTGGCGCGGGGGGGCTCGGCTGTCCTGCCGCCCTCTACCTGGCCGCCGCGGGCGTGGGCAGGCTCGGGATCGTGGATTTTGACCGGGTGGACCTCAGCAACCTGCAGCGCCAGATCCTGCACCACACCCGTGACGTGGGGCGACCCAAGGTGTTATCGGCCGTGGACACGATCGCGGACATCAATCCGGGTGTGAAGGTGGAGCCCTATGAGGCCCAGCTCTCCTCAGAGAACGTGAAGGAGATCATCGGCGGCTATGACGTCATCGTCAACGGTTGCGACAACTTTCCGACCCGGTATCTGCTGAACGATGCCTGCTACTTCCTCAAGAAGCCGATGGTGGATGGCAGCATCTTTCGTTTCGAGGGGCAGGTGACGGTCTTTTCCCCCGGGAAAGGCTGTTATCGTTGCCTGTATCCCGCCCCACCCCCGCCGGGGCTCGTGCCGAGTTGCGCGGAGGCGGGAGTCCTCGGCGTGCTGTGCGGAATCATCGGCAGCCTGCAGGCCCTCGAGGCGATCAAGCTGATCCTGGGCACGGGAGAACCGCTGATCAACCGCCTGCTCTTCTTCGATGCGCTGACGCTCGAGTTCCGTCAGGTCAAGATCCGGCGGGATCCGGAATGCCCGGTCTGCGGAGATCATCCGACGATTACGGACCTGATCGACTACCACGAATTCTGCGGCGTGCCCCGCGTGCAGCCGGTGAGCTGATGATGGTGCATAGTTCATGCTTCAGCGTTCATGGAAACATGAAGAGTCCGAAACCGACCATGAACCATCAACCATGAACCCTGAACGAGGATCTCAGATGGTGATGGCAGCTCTCTTAGGTGTTCCGGTCGGTCTCGCCTTCGGATACGCCCTGCAGCGCGGTCGTTTCTGCATGAACACCGCCTTCCGCGATGTCTTTCTCATCCGAGACCAGACCCTGCTTCGCGCTTACGTCTTGGCGGTGCTGATCCAGATGATCGGTGTGCACCTGATGGCCCAGCTCGGATGGTTTACCCTCGCAATGGCCCCGTTCTGGTGGCAGGCCGCGCTGGCGGGGGGTTTTGTCTTCGGATGGGGCATGGCGCTCTCGGGTGGGTGAACCACCGGGATCTCTTACCGGTCGGGTGAGGGGATGGTTGGATCGTGGATCAGCTTTGTGGGGTTTGGCTTGGGGGTCGTCATGACGAACGTCGGCATCCTCCTCCCTCTACAGGAGCACCTCCGGGACGCTCAAATCGGCTCCTCCGGGGAGCCGGCCAGCCTCGCAAACCTCTTGGGGGTGAGTCCGTGGGCTGTGATCGCTCTCCTGGCCGTGATGGGCGGGCTCTGGCTCTGGCGGGCACGCCGCAAGACCTACCAGGGCGGGTGGAGCTGGGCTGTGACCGGCTTCGCCATCGGCATCATCGGTCTGGTGGCCTGGCCCCTCTCCGCGCTGACAGGGCGATCCTTCGGCCTGTCGGTTACGGAGCCGGCCTATACCTACGCGCGCTTCCTCGGCCTGGGACAGATGAGCGCCCTGAACTGGGCGAGCTTCATGGGGTTCGGCATCCCGCTCGGGGCGTACGTCGCCGCCCGGGCCCACGGGGAGTTCAAGTGGCGCGCCCCTGGTCCCCAGCGGACGCTGCAAGCCCTCGGGGGCGGAGTAGTCATGGGAATTGGAGCGGCGATCGCTGGGGGTTGTAATGTCGGGCACAGCCTGACCGGGGTTTCGACCCTGTCGCTCACCAGCATCACTGCTTCTGTCGGGATCGTTGCGGGCATCTGGTCTGCGGCAGCGGTGCTGTTTCGGAGTTAAATAACTCTTGGCCATGAGCATGAGGAGGATGAGCGTGACGCGGAAGAGAGTGGCGATAGCGGGGTCGTGGCTTAGCGGAGTCTTCGCCGTGGTGCTGACAGCCACGGTGGTCTGGGCGCAGTGTTGGGGGCAGCAGGCGAAGAAGTCGGGATACGCCAACGCCCGTCTCCTCATCGGCACCCAGGAGGTGGCGGCTCATCTCGAGGATGCCAGCATTCGCCTCGTCGATCTCAGGGCCAAAGGGGCCGAAGGGTATGCAGAGTACAAGAAGGCCCACATCCCGGGGGCGGTGTACCTCAACTGGGTGGAGATCGACGACGTGGCGAGCAACCAGAAGGGCTTTCCGATGGATCAGACCAAGGCGGAGGCCCTCTTCGGCAAACTCGGGATCGATCAGAACACGCGAGTCGTCGCCTATGACGACAGCGGGGGCCTGTGGGCGACCCGCCTCTTCTTCGTCCTCGAGTTCTTCGGCCACAAGAACGTCGCGGTGCTCGATGGGGGCCTGACGAAATGGGTCAAGGAGGGCCGGCCGCTCAGCGCCGAGGAGCCCAAGATCACACCCAAGAAATTCGTCGCCCGGCCGAATCCAAAGTTGATTGCCACGGCCGAGTGGGTCAAGGACAATCTGAAAAATCCGGGAATTTGCCTCGTCGATGCGCGGTCTCCGCAGGAGTATCAGGGAAAGCAGACGCACCCGACCAAGGAGCAGGACCCCGAGATCAAGCGGGGAGGGAGAATACCCGGGGCCGTGTCGATCAACTGGAGCGATACGATCAATCCCGAGGACAAGACCTTTAAGAGCGCCGAGGAGCTCCAGAAGATGTTCGCGAAGGCCGGGGCGACGAAGGACCGGGAGGTCGTCGTGTACTGTCGAACCGGAGTCCGCGCCGCCCATGACTACTTCGTGGCGCGGCTGCTCGGGTACGAAAAGGTGCGCAACTATGACGGATCCTGGATCGACTGGGGGAATCGGCCGGACCTTCCGCTTGAGCGATAAAGGACAAGATTGGGATCGCCAGGGCAGACCCAGGAACGGAGGGTGCATCGGCTCGATACGCGAGGGGAGATCTGCCCCTACCCCTTGGTAATGGCGCAACGGGAGATGAAGAAGCTTCAGCCGGGCGACGTCCTGATCGTGATTTCCGACTACCCCCTGGCGGCGGAGAACATTCCACGCTGGGCTGTCGAACACGGGCATAAGGTCCTTCGGGTGGAGAAGGTTGGGGACGCGCTATGGGAGATCGAGATCGAGAAGGGGGATGCGAGGTGACGGAAAGGGGGATGGATATGATACGGCGCAACGGGGTCTTGGTGGCAGCGGCTCTTGGTCTCTTGGTGGTGCTTGCGTCTTGCGCGCCTACACAACCGACGTCTTCCACACGCTCATACGAAGTGTGGGTAACGAACCAGCGAATCGACAAAGTCCAGATCCTCGACGGGA
>JAKEGQ010000137.1 GCA_022615475.1 Candidatus Methylomirabilota bacterium
AGGGCGGGACAACGGGACCGCGCAGGTTCACGCGCGTGTGGAATGTGGGCAGGGATCTTCCCCTCCCCGGGCTTAAGACGGTGACAGTCCTCGTCGGGTGGTACGATACGCGGGGTCAGCGACGCCTCGTCAGCCAGACGATCCAGATCGCTCGTCTGCACTGATCGATGATCACCCCTCCGGAGTCACAGTGATGTCATGATTCTGTCTCTTGACAGATTCATACAAAAGCCTTAGTCTTCACCAGGTAGATCTGACTATGTAATTTTTTACGGTCACTCACTTCAGCAGGATGGCAATCCCGTCTCCTCGTCGTTGCTCTCCAAAGGAAATCGAGATGTTAGCTCGTAGTTACCGCCCTGGAGTTTTTGGCACGGTCGTTGCTTTTCCAATCCATACGGTTTCGCATTCCTTCTTCCGCCAGATTGGGAACTGAGGCAAGAAAGCAGATCTTCGACAAGCTGAGATAACTGTTCTGCCGAGGGAACCGGATGAAGGAAGATAGACGACTCCAACCCCGCTCAGTGGTAGGGAACCAGTTAGCGGCTCGGATTAACTACATCTATGAAGCCTTTGTCGTCAATATAAGCGCCAGCGGAGCTATGATCGAACACATGAATCACGTCCGACCGGGGACTGTCTCTTTCGTGACGCTGCTCTTTCACGTGAAGCCGGTGGACCTCAAGTGCCGGGTGATCCGATCAGTGGTCCACCGATATGAAGTTGGACCTAATGGAGAACGCGCCCTGATATATCGGACAGGGTTGGAGTTTGTGGATGGTTTGGCAGGCACTCCGTCACTGACTCGATGAGTCCGGTGCTCCCTCACCCACGCAACTTGGCCCATCGCCCTCAGGCGCCCCTTGAGGGATTGTTATCCCTCCTCTTCGATTCTCTTGCCTCTTCGTATTCCAAGTGGTGAAGGGGCTTGACCGCATCCTGAAGTTGAGCTACCGTTGACCTGCTACTGGCTGTTGCGAACGAAGCTCAGTGCCATGTAGGCCTTAAAATTCAATAGGTTGGGCGGTTAGCTCAGCCGGGAGAGCGCTGTCTTCACACGGCAGAGGTCACTGGTTCGATCCCAGTACCGCCCACCAGAAAACGAAAGGCCCGGGGCCTCCCGGGCCTTTCAGTTTCAGAGCATTGGACCACCCCTAACCCTTCTTCCGCCAAGCAAGTTGACATCCACCGCATTCCGTGCTACAAGAAATAATGGTCCCAAGAGATCGCTCGACACCTAGTGAAGATCTAAGAGTCGGGAGCGGTCACTTGGGACATATCATTTGCGGGTCTTCCATCCTGGCAGGTACAGGAGCTGCGAGATGAGCGGGCGGCTACAGGCGAGCCGGACGTCCCTCCGCCGGTATTTTGTCACCGGCCTGATCATTGTCCTGCCGACCCTGCTGACCCTGTACATTGTCTGGATTCTCTTCGGCCTGGTAGGGGGGCTAGTCTCTCCGTTCCTTGGGGTCATTCTGCGCCAGGTCGTGGCCAAGGATATGGCACAGCCGCTGGCCACCCTGTTGAGCGTCGTGGTGACCGCCTTCCTGATCCTCCTCGTGGGGATGACGGGGACCCTCTTCAGTCAGCGGATCTTCCAATGGGCCGAAACCCTCTTCGCCCGCATCCCCGTGGTCCGGGGAATCTACAACTCTGTCCGGCAGCTCATCGACCTGTTCGCGGTGAAGGACGCCTCGTTCAAGAAGGTAGCCCTGGTGGAGTTTCCCCGCGAGGGGATCTACAGCCTCTGCTTCATCACCAGCCGCCGGCGGTTTGATATTCCGGGCCGATCCGGTCGCGCCCTCTGCGTCCTTATCCCTACGGCACCGGTCCCCACCGCCGGGTTCTTCCTCCTGGTCCCGGAAGAGGAAATCGTCCCCGTCGACATCTCCGTGGATGAGGCAATGAAGATGATCATCTCGGGTGGTACGATTACACCCCCGGATCGCAAGCCTCTCGCCGAGACCGCTCAGGACCTCACCCGCGAAAAGATCAACCGCTGAACCGCACCGTCAGGATATCGCCGTCCTGGACCGGGTACTCCTTGCCTTCCAGCCGCACGCGTCCCTGTTTACGCGCCGCTGCCATGGATCCGGCGTCCTCGAGGTCCTTGAGGGCGATGACCTCAGCCTTGATGAAGCCTCTCGCCATGTCGGTGTGGATAGTCCCGGCCGCCTCCAGCGCGGTCGCCCCCCGGCGGATGACCCATGCCCGCAGCTCCTCCCCGACCACGGTGAAGAAGGTGATCAGATCCATAAGGTCGAGGCAGCGGCGCAGGATCAACGGGGATTCGAGGGTCTCGAGCCCGAGCGCTCGGGAAAACTCCTGACGCTCTTCGCCCGGGAGCTGACTCAGCTCCCATTCGGTCTTGGCCGCTAGGCGGAACACGCCGGTCCGCGGCGCGGCGGCCTTTCCCTGCAGGCGCGCCCAAATCGGGTCCGCGTTTCCCAGCCTTTCCTCCCCGATGTTGAGGAGGAGGAGGAGTGGTTTGAGCGTCAGGAGCGCGTACCCCCGCAGGCTCTTCTCCTCAGCGGCGGTGAGCGCCATGTGGCGGAGGCTCTGCTCATTCATCAGCATCCCCCGGCAGCGCTCGAGAAGGGGGACTTCCTGATGCCCCTCGCCTCGCTGCCCCTTACGCATCTCATCGGCGATCCGCTCGATCCGTTTCTCGATGATGGCGAGGTCGGCCAGCAGCAAGAGGGTGTCGAGGAGGGCAAGGTCGCGTAAGGGGTCGGGAGCTCCCTCCTCATGAGGCACCCGCGCATCCTCGAAGTGCCGGATCACGTGCAGGATCAGATCGACCTGTCGCAACTCTGCCAGGAGAGACCCCTCAACATCGCCGCCCTTCCCCGCCCGGCCGAGGGGGGGAAAGTCCAGCACCTCGAGGGTCACGGGAGTGATCTTTTTGGGATGGAAGATGTTCGCGAGGCGGTCCAGGCGGGGCTCGAGGACCTTCGCAATCCCGACCGTCTGGGCCTGGCCTTTCGCCGGCAAAGGGCTTTGACCTGTCAGCAGGGAGAAGACGGTGCTCTTCCCGGCGTGCGGCAGTCCGATGATCCCGATCCGCATGGTTCCCCATATTAGCACGTCGCGCGAAGCATGTGGCACTTTGACTTTGGACCCTGAACGATGAACCTATGGTTCAGGGTTCAGCCGGAGAGGCCTTGCAAATCGGGTCGGGTGTGGTAAGGTGAACCGCCGGAGAGGACGAGTGAGGGCCTACCTGGATATCGAAACGGCGTTCGGGGGAGAGATCACCGTCATCGGTCTGTATGCCGAGGATCGGGGGCTTCTCCAGCTGGTGGGAGACGGCATCTCAGAGGTGGCTTTGTGGAACGCCCTGCAAGGGATACAGATGATCTGCACCTACAACGGAAGCCGGTTCGACGTCCCCATGATTCGCCGCCGCTTGGGCCTCGATCTTCGCTCCG
>JAKEGQ010000138.1 GCA_022615475.1 Candidatus Methylomirabilota bacterium
AGGCGCCGATCCTTGTGGACAACGAGACTGCTGTGGCCAAAGATTCCCGAAGAGACCCCCTCGATCAGCGTCTCTCCCGAGGAGTTGAGAAAGAGCGTTGCACCGTGCTTGACGCCCGGCGTGAACATGAGGTGTTCGCCGTAAAAGCCGGTGATCGTGTCCAAGAAGACCTTGTGCTCGGGCTTTGGGTTGCATGAAACCACGAAGAGGAGGTCGAGCAGCTGCCGTTCTTTGTAGAAGAGCTGATTGGCCTTTCGAATGATGGTAATGGCATTCGAGTCATGTCGGTCCCGGTAGATATAGTCGAGGCAGATCAGCACCATGAAGTTCAACGGGGAGAGGCTGGAGCGGAAGAGGTAGAGATGCCGACCTCTATAGAGGTCGTGGGGCTGATCCAAGAACTCCTCGCCGAAGAAGGGATGGGTCTTGGCCTCGAGATAGCAGTGGAGCTTCCCCGTGTCATCCTTAATAGTGATCATGCAGCAGTTGACGGGCCGGTCCTCCTCATCGGCCGTCTGCCCTTTTACGATCAGCTCATACGCCTCCTCATTAAAGACACGGTATGCGCTCAGCAGCTGCCGGTATTGCCTGAAGGGGATATGCTCGAACCCCAGGATGACAACGCAATTGGACGGGAAACGGCCATCGATGAACCGTACGATCTCGTCCTTGTGCCCGAAGGGGATCGACGCCTCAGGAAAGACGACAAACTTCGCCCGGCGCAGGGGGCCCTCGCCCGAGGCCACCATCTCGAGGATTGGTCTCACCATCTCCCACTTCTGGTCGGGATCGGCGGCCTGGTAAAAAAACCGGTGGTATCGAAGACGGTTGGGGAGCTGGGCCAGCAGGATGGGGCAGTCTTCCTCTTGGGAGACGCTGAGGGGGATGAATTTCTCGATGATCTCGACCATCGCCCTTCCCGTCCGCGATCAGTATCCCTTCTGCTCAAGCCAGAGGAGGAAACCCCCAACGACGAAAACCAAGGGCAGGATCACGGCCCAGTGATTGACCCCCGCGAGGGTAGGCACGGTCAGCTTCCCGTACACGCCGACCTTGAGCAGATTATCCGTGATGAGGGGGTACACTTCGGAGTAGAACGCTGCCCCGAGCAGGATCCCGAGCACGCCCCGCGCCAACCCGTCCATACGGCCTTCACCGAAGGCCCCCGCGCAGGTGCCGGGTCAGAACCCGAGGAGGAGCATGCCGACGCCAAAAATAAGCCCCCCGAGAATGTTCGCCCCCAGGACGGTCGGCTTGATGTGAAGCTTCACGAGCCCCAGATCGTACATGAGGTAGACCCCCACCATCCCCGCCACGATCCCGCCCATCAGTACTTTGAGGACGGTCAGGTCCGTCAGCCGGAAAAACGACACGATCTTCTGGTACTTGGTTACCTGCCCCTTCTGTAAGATGAACCCGAACAGGATTCCGGTCAGAAGTCCGAGCACAAGTTTTGCCGACCCGGTAATCTCCAATGGTCCCATCTTACACCCTCCGAAAGATGAATCGCGCCGCCACGATCCCCGAGAGCATCATGGCCGCGAGAAAGATCCAGCTACTCACCGCGAGCTGCAGGCCCCCACTGAGCCCGTGGCCGCTTGTTCAGCCATCGGCCAGGCGGGCACCGAAGCCGACAAAGATACCGCCCAACAACCCGAGGGTCCACCTCCGGGCTGAGCTCGTCCCGAATCGGTTCACCCAGAGGTCGGGAAGCTGCGTCGTGAATGTCACAGCGCGCTGGCTTAGGCGGGCGGCCAGGTACGCTCCAAGGGGGATTCCCAGGACCAGCATGAACTGCCAGTCCACAATGGGGTTGACTTTCTGCCAGTACAGATTAGCTGCCACATGGGTCGGAGCTACCACGCCGACCGCCATCCCCGCCGCGCGTGAGAACGTCGTCGAGACCGCCAGGTAGTGATCGGCCGTGTAAAACGCCGCCATGTTCAGGAGCCCTAGGAGCAACCCCGCATGCCACCAGGACCACTCCTCCCTCCGCAACCACCGCATCTCCCGTCACCTCCTTTCCTCGATGCGGGAGGCAACTGTCGCTTCCAGCACCCGATTTAGATACTCTTCCTCTGGCAACGCCCCGTCGATAAAAGTGGTCTCGTTGACCACCGTCCGCGGGACCCCGCGCACGCCATAGCGGCGGACGAGATCAGGAAACTCCGGGGCCTCCACCGTATCGGCTCGGATAAGGTCGCTCTCCATCGCAAACTGGTGCACCAGCCGCACCGCGGCCGGGCAGTAGGGTCACGTCGGGGTAACGAAGACCTGAAGATGGAGGGGCCGATCGATTCCGCGTAGCCGCTCGACGGTCGGCGCGACTAACTGCGACCGCCCCAGGGAGACAGCCAGGATGTCCTCCACGAGTGTTGCAAACTCATAGCCGGAGGGGAGGCCGTAGAACCGGATCCCGTAGTCCTTCGCACCTTCGATGACGGTGGCCGGGACCTTGTCCACCTGGTACTGCGCAACTTCCTCCCTGTCACGCTGGAAGTTGTAGACGTCCAAGGAAATCTTGTCTGATAGTTCGGCTACTTCCTGGAGAAGCCGCCTGGTCTCGGGGCAGGAACGGCACTCGGTCTCCTGCGTGAAGCAGACAAGCTTCACCGGGTTCTCCATCACCTTCAGTCGATTCTGAGTCGCCCGGCGATCTCTCTCAGAAAGGAGTGTCATGATCTGC
>JAKEGQ010000139.1 GCA_022615475.1 Candidatus Methylomirabilota bacterium
CCAGGCCGTAAGCCGCCGCTCAGGGTCGCCGCGGGAGGCCCGGAGCGAGGGACCGAAGGTGCTGCTCTCTTTCTCACTCTTGGCGACTTCGGACTTCGGACGTCGGACTCCCCTGAGCACGACATCGGACTTCGGACATCGGACCTTCTGCCCTGAACTATGAACTGTGAACGGTGAACGGCTCGACCAGGCTCACCGCAGGCCAATAAAGGATTGGAGACCAGGAGGCGGTGTGGTAGCATACGGCGCTGTGATTTCCGAAGGGAGTGGTGTCGCGGTGAAACACAGGACGATCGAGTCCCCTCTGTGGAGCACGGTGGCGATCCTCACCCTTGTGGCCTACCTGTGCTTAGCCACCCTCGTCAAAGTCAGTGGGCCCTTCTCCGTTGACCGTGCCGCCCGCAATTTCTTCCAGGGGAGTCAGGATATCGCGGTGGGCTGGGTGATCACCGGATGGGCGATCTTCGGCAGCTGGGAGTTCTTGACCGTGATCCTCATCCTGGTGAGTCTCGTTGTGTCCCGTGAGATGAAGAGAGAGTTCGTCCTCTTTTTTCTCCTCGCCTTGGCGGGCGGAGGGGCCCTCGGCCAGCTCTCCAAGGTCGTGGTGGGCAGGCTGCGACCGGGGGACCCCCGGCTCGGGTTCCCGAGCGGGCACACCGTGGCGGCGATGGTGGCGGTGATCGGGCTCCTGTACTTCGGCTACCGGGGCGGCCTCTTGCGTCGGCCTCTGGCGTGGGCGAGCAGCATGGTTGGCAGCGTGTGTGTTGTGCTGGGGGTCGCCATCAGTCGCATGTATACAGACAGTCACTGGCTGACCGACGTTGTCGGGGGGATCTTGCTTGGCGGGGCCGTGGCGACGGGGACCGCCCTCGCCCTCGAGCGCCGCCAGGTGGGCTTCGGCAAGCCCTTCGGCATGCTCAGGGCGGTGAGCCCGGTCGAACCGCTCAGCCGAGCCGTTCACGGTTCTGAGTTCATCGTTCAGGGACCAGCGGGGAACCCTGAATCACGATCCCCGAACCCTGAAGCATCAACCCTGCACCCCCAACCATCAACCCTAAACCCTGAACCCTAGAACCATGAACCATGAACCTGTTCAATCCCTTCCGCTCTCCCTGGTGATCCCCGTCTTGAACGAAGAGGGCAATATGCGCCCCCTGGGGAGCGCGATCGCACAGGCCCTGGACCCTCTCGGCCTCCGCTACGAGGTGATCCTGGTAGACGACGGGAGTACCGACGGAACGCTCGCCGCCGCCCAGGCGATTCGAGCGGAGGACCCGCGTTGGGTCATCGTGAGCCTGCGCCGGAACTTTGGCCAGACGGCCGCCCTCAGTGCCGGCTTCGACCATGCGCAGGGCGAGGTGATCGTGACACTGGACGGCGACCTGCAGAACGATCCGGCGGATATTCCCACCCTCGTTGAGCTGACCAAGGAGTACGATCTGGTGAGCGGCTGGCGGGTGGATCGAAAGGACCCCTTCTGGACTCGCCGCCTTCCTTCCAGGATTGCCAACTGGGTCATCTCGGCGGTGACGGGCGTGAAGCTCCATGATTACGGATGTACCCTCAAGGCCTATCGGCGCGACGTGGTCCGGAACCTGCGGCTCTACGGGGAGATGCACCGCTTCATCCCGGCCGTGGCCAGTTGGATGGGGGTCTCGGTGACCGAGGTCAAGGTCCGACATCACCCCAGGCGCATGGGCCGTTCAAAGTACACGCTCGGTCGGATCTTCCGCGTGCTACTCGATCTGCTCACTGTCAAGTTTCTCCTCAGTTACTCCACGAAGCCGATCCAGATCTTCGGCTTGCTGGGGCTCCTCTCGGGCGTGGCGGGAGGCCTCCTGGGCGTCTACCTCAGCGTGCTCAAGCTGGTCACGGGGGAAGCCATCGGCAACCGCCCCCTCCTGCTGCTCAGTGTCCTACTGGTTATCTTGGGGGTCCAGCTCGTCATCCTGGGTCTCCTCGGGGAGCTTGTGGTCCGGATCTATTACGAGTCGCAGGACAAGCCCACCTACACCATCCGTCATGTGTTCCGCGGCCCGGGTGGGGCTTGAGGCGAGTGGCGGGATGGCTCACCTTGACCTCTTCCTCTTCCGGGTGATCAACAGCGATCTCAGTAATGCCCTCTTCGATCTCCTGATGCCGGTCATTACCGATCCCGAGCCCTTTTTCATCCCCTTCGCTGGTGCGGGAATCGGGCTCGTCCTCTGGGGAGGTCGGAAGGGACGGATCGCGGTCGTGACGGCCCTGGTGTTGCTCCTCGTGTCCAATACGATGAGCGAACTGGTCAAGTTTTGGATCCAGCGCCCCCGTCCATGCGAGGTCCTGGAGGCGGTCCGGCTCCTCGTCGGCTGCACTGCCTCCCTCTCGTTCCCCTCGAGTCATGCCGCGAATGTCACCGCCCAGGCCATCCTCTTTGCCTTCCTCTATCGACCGGTGGCCTTCCCGCTCTTCCTGGTGGCCGCTGCCGTGGGATACTCGAGGGTCTATGTCGGGGTCCACTACCCCGCCGACGTGGCTGGCGGAGCCCTCGTGGGCGTGGTCGCTGCTGTCGTCGTGATCCGCCTCGCGCGGGAAGTCGAGGCCCGCCTCCCCTCTCATCAGAGCAGTCAAGTGTCCGAAGTCCGAAGTCCGAAGTCCGAAGTCTAGGTCACGGGTCTTGTCCGCCCGACATCGAACATCGGACGTCGGACGTGCAGACGTTCCCTGTTGAACCCGACCATCTCCTGTGCTATCGTGAACTACGTTCGCCCGCGCGGCCGTGAGGCTCCGTGGGCGGCGCCCCCTTCAGGAGCACGCCCTGTGTTGCGTGAGCTGGTTTTCGCCCCCGTAGCCGAGAAGCTCGCCGAGGTCGAGCGCCGGATCCAGGTGAAGATCTCGAGCCGGGCCGATCTCATCTCAGAAGTGACGAACTACGTGCTCGGGGGTGGTGGAAAACGGGTGCGCCCCGCCCTCCTCCTCCTCTCCGCCCGGATGTGCGGGTACGACGGGGGGGAGCGGGACGTGGATCTGGCGGTGGTGGC
>JAKEGQ010000140.1 GCA_022615475.1 Candidatus Methylomirabilota bacterium
ATCACCTTGATCCGAAAGAAGAGGTCTCTCCGGAATCCGCCGTCCCGAACGAGCTGATTCAGATCCTGGTTGGTGGCGGCGATGACGCGAACATTGACGGGCATTTCTTTCGTGTCGCCGACCCGCCGAATTGTACGCTCCTGAAGCGTCCGCAGCAGCTTGACCTGGAAGCCGGGGGAGACCTCCGAAATCTCATCCAGGAAGAGCGTTCCTCCGTCGGCGGCCTCGAAGAGGCCCTTGTGGTCCTTGTGGGCCCCCGTGAACGCCCCGCGAAGGTGTCCGTAGAGCTCGCTTTCGAGCAGGTTCTCGGGCATGGCCCCGCAGTTGATCACCAGGAAAGGCCGCTCGAACCGATCGCTCCGCTGGTGGATGAGGCGGGCCATGAGCTCCTTGCCGGTGCCGCTCTCGCCCTCGATGAGCACCGTGGCGTCGGTGCCCGCAACGGCCCCAATGGTGGCCAGGATCCCCTGCATCGCCGGACTGACGGCCACGATCTGGTCCAGGCCGGTCTCCCGGGCGATGCTGTCCCTCAGGGTGGTCACCTGCCGCCTCAGATCCTGACGCTCGACCGCCTTGTGGATGATCCGCACCAGCACTTCGGGATCCACAGGCTTGGTCAGGTAGTCGTAGGCTCCCTCCTTCATCGCTTCCACAGCGCTCTCCACGGAGCTGTAGCCCGTGATCACGATGATTTCGACCAGCGGCTGCAATTCACGGGCATCCCGCACCACGTCGAGCCCATTCTGTTTTCCCAGCCGAAGGTCCGTGACGACCACGTCGAACAGCTCACGCGCGAGGCTGGCGCGGGCTGAGGTTCGATCGGGCGCCGCGATGACTTCAAAGCCCTCCTGCGTCAGGTAAATGGACTGCGTCAGTCGCAGAGCCTCATCGTCTTCAACGAAAAGAATCCGTTTCATGGCATATTCAGCGCTCCGGGTTGAAAGATCGCGGCCTCCGGAACCCTACCGGGGACTCTCCCATCTTATACTCGCTGAGGTTGAGATGTGGCGTTTTTCAAAATCCCCTGGATGCCGGCTTTCGCCGGCATGACGAACGTAGATGCCGCTTCAGGCGTCATTCCGGCAGTCTCTAAGCCGGAATCCAGACGACCTTCACAAAACTCAGGGGCTCATCCTCCTTGAGTATATATTGATCAAGCAGATTTAGCACAGCCTGCGATGAAGCGGTTCGGTTTGGTTGCATCTTTTTCCAGAATCCCTTAGTTTCACGTCATGGGCTGCGCATCTTTTCCGATCGCATGCGCGGGAGCACCGAGAAACGAAGGGAAGGGAATCCGATGGGAGTTTGGAGGATCGCTCCTTCGCTCGCCCCCCCCGGCGCAGAGAAAAGCGTTGCGTTTTAACCGGGGAGAGCATGGAAACGGCACTTTGGGAAGCGAAGACTTTTGGCGACGAAGGGCCAAGGAAAATGAGGAGAACGAAGATGAAAAAGAGCTGGATTGCGTTGTTTGTGGTGGCAGCATTCATGTTGTCGGGCTGTGCCACTCATCGGGACACGGGGACGCTCGTCGGAGCAGGGGTGGGTGCCGCCACGGGGGCTGCCCTCGGTCAGGCCATCGGTCACAGTACCGGAGCAACGGTGCTGGGCGCCGTCGCCGGCGCTGCGGTGGGTGGTCTCGCAGGCGGCATGATTGGCGATTACATGGACCGCCAGGAGCGTGAGCTCCAGGCGCAGATGGCCAGAATGGAGGGGGCCAGCATGCAGCGTCAGGGGGACAACCTGGCCATCACGTTTCGGACGGACGTGCTCTTCGATGTGGGCTCTTACCACCTCAAGCCGGGCGCATATGACGAAATCGACCGGGTGGCGGATATCCTCAATCGCTACCCCGAAACACGGGTCGGCATAAGCGGTCATACAGACAGCACCGGCTCTGAGCAGTCCAACTACACCCTCTCCGAAGCCCGCGCCCGGGCTGTTGCAGATGCCCTGGCCGATGCGGGCGTCAACCCGAGAAGGATATCGGTCCGCGGATTTGGCGAGAGTCGGCCCATCGCCTCCAACGCCACCGAGACCGGTCGTCAGTTGAACCGTCGTGTGGTGCTGGATATCATCCCGATCCAATCCTAGATTTTATTTACAGGACCCCAGAGGTTCGGGCAGAGATTTACCCTTGCAGGAGGAAAGGATTCACGGTTCACTTTCAGAGGCGGGAGTGATCGCAGGGCTCGCACGAACGGATTCTTCGAGTTTTCTCGGCGATTTCCACGTCTCTGAGGTGAGCCATCGGCGAGAATGCCTGCCCTTTGTGTTGCCTTCATGCTCGTCTTTGCCCCCATGATCGTGCAGACCTTGACCGTGACAAAGCGTCTGCAAGGGCTCAGACTGATCGCCTGATCGCCCAGAGATAAAGCACGATGGCCGTTGCGGCTGCTGCATTGAGGGATTCGACACCCCCTTGAATGGGAATGGCGAGAGATTGGGGCCGCAGGAGCTCGGGCAGTCCGGGGCCCTCCACGCCCGGAAGCAATGCGAATCGATCCGGAAAGGTGACGGTGGCGATATCCCGCCCTTCGGTCGAGAGGGCAATAAGGGGCAGGTTGGCCGGGAGGTCTCGAATCGACGGTCCCTCGGCGAGGCGTGATCGAAGCACGGCCCCTCCCGATGCCCGCAGAGCTTTGGGATGGAACGGGTGGGCGCTTTCAGCGAGGAGAATCACCTGAGCCACCCCGAATGCCACGGCGGAGCGGATCACGGCGCCGACGTTCTCGGGGTCCTGGAACGGCACGAGCAGGCTGCATCCGGACGGGAGCTCCTCCGAGGGGTCCCAGGCAGGAAGTGGG
>JAKEGQ010000141.1 GCA_022615475.1 Candidatus Methylomirabilota bacterium
ATCGTCTCGGACGCAGCGTCGTTCCTGCGGGAACTCTGCCATGCGCTCAAGCTATCGCCCCGGTAGACACGGCACACCCCCATCCCCCGCTTTCCTGATGTGCCGTCCGCGCCACTACACCATCGCGTACGAGATCAACCCCTGGATGAGGGTCACGAGGCAGGTGACTCAACCGGTGGCCGCTCGCCAGTGGCAGGCCCTGTACGACCTGTTGACGCGCAGACTCCGCGTGCCCATCAAGCTGGTCCGGCCGGTGAAGGGATTACCGGATCTGATCTTTACGGCGAATGCGGGCCTTGTGGCGGGCCGCATGTTCATCCGCACGAACTTCCGCCATCCCGAGCGCCGCGGAGAAGAGGCGATCTTCGAGCGGTACTTCCGACAGCGAGGCTATCGCGTGGTGACGCTGCCCAGACATTTCAACTTTGAAGGCGAAGGGGATGCGCTATCGGTGGGCGAGACCTTGTTCCTTGGCTTTCGATTCCGATCGGATGCCGCGGTCCATGAGCGGCTCGCTCAGATCCTGGGGCGGCGGGTCCTCCCCCTGGAGCTGGTCGACAAGCGCTTCTATCATCTTGATACGTGCTTCTGTCCCCTCGATGCGAGGTCGGTCCTCTGGTATCCCGGTGCATTCGATCGCTACGGGTGGAAGGTCATCGAGACCAACATCCCCGACCCGGTGCCCGTCTCCACGGCTGATGCGCTCAGGTTCTGCTGTAACGCCATGGTCATCGACCGCGCGGTGACGCTGCACCGCGGGGTTTCCAAGCCCCTACGCAAGGAGCTGGAGCGGCGGGACTTTGGGCTATACGAACTCGACCTGTCCGAGTTCCTCAAGGCTGGAGGTTCCGCCAAGTGCCTCGCCCTCCACCTCCCCCGGTGAAGCTATCGCTTCTCACGGGCGCACCTACACACTTTCATCCACCGGATCATTCCGCGCCGAGGCGATGGATGACCTGGGGGATGATCATTGTGGCGAGGTCGGTGCGGGAGCCTCCTCCGAGGACCGTGAGGAGCCTACCGCGTGAGGCATCCCGGGCTGCAGCGACCATGAAATCGGCGAGCCCCACGAAGCAGCGCAGAGAAAGCCCCATATCGCCATAGTCTCCCCGGTGTCCATCAAAGCCGAAGTACCAGACGGTGAGGTCCGGCCGAAAGTCCCGGACCCTCGAGGCAAAAGCAGACTCCGCTGTCTTCAGATACGCCTCGTCAGGATCACGGCCTCCCCAGGGGGCGGGGACATCCACCTTGGTCCCGTCCGGAGAGATGTAGTTCATGCCGCAGATGCAGACGTGAAGAACATCGGGGTCTTCTTGGACAATGTCCCGCGTCCCGTCGCCATGGTGCGCATCGGTATCGAGGATGGCGAACCGGCGGACGCCATAGGTGTTGCGGAGCGTGGCGATGGCGATGGCCACGTCGTTGAAACAGCAGTAACCGCCGAAGAAATCCCGCCCGGCATGATGCCCCCCCGCCCCGATAAGGGCAAAGGCCCGATCCACCTCGACCACCCAGATCTTTTCCGCTGCCGCCACGACGCCTCCGACGGAGGCCCTGGCGGTGCTTCAGAGCGGGTCCGCCTCAACCTCCGGAATGAGCCGAGGCACATGGACCTGGAGGATGAGCTGATCGTCAACCTCGGGACACCGGTACAGGCGAAAACGGTCCTCCTGCAAGAGCTCGTCGAGGGCGGCAGGGAAATCGGCCAACCGCCGGCCAACGGTCAGATAGCTCCGCCGGCTGAAACTTTCATGATAAAAAATGCCCACCCGTGCCATAGGCTCGTTCATGGTTGATAGTTCATGGTTCACGGTTGAGGAGCTAAGGCAAGAGCGGAAACCTTCATTCCTTCGATGAACCACGAACGACTCGACTGAGCTCGTCGAAGTCTATGAACTCTGAACCTTCTGGGGCGGGTGTAGCAAGCGAACCGCCGAGAAGTCAAGCATTTTTGGCGAGCGATGGCGTTTACCGTTGGACGTTCCGCAGAAACCTGGCAGGCAACTCCGAAAGGAAGGGCATAATAATTACCGGGGGTATCGTGGGATGAATCCTTGGGTTCATGTTATTTCCATCCCAATTTCGCCAATAGTTTCTCCCGCAGCTTCTCCCCCAGCCCGTTTTCGCGGACCCTGATGTTCCGAATGCCCGATTCGAACGCCGGTAACCGCTCATCAAATTCATCCGCGCCGGTCGCAAGATTCACGACCCATAAGGTCCTGCCGCTCTTGACGATGTACATGATCTGCTTGATATGGGCATCCCCCAAACTGGCTTCGAGTACCACCCGTCCGGCTTGATACGAGCCAAGGGGGACCACTCCCTGCTCAACGACACGAAAATCCTTGGTCAATTTCTTGCTCACCAACCCTAGGTATGTTTCGAGTGTGACGGTAGACGGCACACGTTCAGTGACCACAGTCACATTCGTCAAGCCCCCAGACTTTCCGACCTGCGAGTCGAAAGCCCAGATAGCAAAAGCGGACCGATTGCGCTCCATGGTTCGGGCGATCTCCTCGTAGTCCGGACCCAAAGCCCTTACCCTTTCTACGACCGAGTCCAGATCCTTGCTCAGGTCCCCGCCTTCGTAACTTGCCGGCAACCACAACTCGGCACCGCCCCCCTTGAACATCTTCCAGCCTTCGACGACGGTCCCTGCGGCGTAAGATGTCTCCGTCTGCCCGCACCCCGCCAATAGGCTGAGGAGCAACAGACAGCCAATGCTCATCGCGTGTAGATTACGCATCTGCTCTTGTCCCTATCTCTTTGGTTACGAGGCCTCGGTCCCCGCCGAGAATGCGCCAGTTCGTTGTGCCCGCTGCCCCACCTTCTTGCAAGACTGAGGCCACCGTGGGCCGCAGCCATGCTTCTGTCTCCGCCTATCCAACACACCAAACGCCCCCCGGGCAGTGCGATATCCGGGAAGGCGTTTCAACGTGCGCCGCGCCGACCATGCGGCTGCGAGGAGTGGGGGCTTCGAAGGGCCGTTCAAGGGCGGACGTCACCGGTCGCTGTGGACCGGATAGCCTGCCGCCTTCCAGGCGGCAATCCCTCCCCCAAGGACCTTGGCGTTCGCGTACCCCTTCTTCCTGTACTCGGCTGCCCGACCGGCAGCGCTTGCGTCATCAGGTCAGCCTCAATAAAAGACGATCTCTGTTTCCTTTGGAAGAGACGGAAGCCTTGATTGAAGCGACTGCAGCGATATCGCCCCTTCGAGCCGGGCCCGTTTGAATTTGGCCTCGTCCTCGTAGGCGCAGACGAGTAACGTCCCTCTCCCGGACTGCAAGCCGGCCCGTACCTCTGCCGGATTGATGCGCGTAGGCTCTACCACCCTCCACCTCCTCCCGCCCGGTGTGTTCACGGTTCACGGGTCATAGTTCATGGCAAGCAAAATTTCGAATTTCGAAATTCGAATTTCGAAAATGCTTGGTCATCGGTCATCGGTCTTAGGCAATCGGCCTGCTCCCTCGATCGTTACGCGGCCCGGCTGCCCCACATCCCCCTCGACCCCCACTCGTCCCGGAAGAAACTGCTCTACGACCCACTGGTTCGTCAGCAGGTGCTCAGTCACTCGCGTCGTCGTCATCAAGGATGAACCGGGGGCGAGGGCCATCGGCAGCAGGAGCTGATCGGCCAGGAAAGGATCAGCGGCCCCTTCCCGCTCGAGATACGCAAGAACTTGATCGCACGCCTCATCCGACACGCGTTCCGCCGGTTTTCCCTTCTCCCCCAGACTGCTGAATCCGGCCCGTCCCCCCTCACACCTGATCAGCAGAAAGAGGACCGTTCCCGGACTCCACGCCTCTACCGAGATGGATTCAATTCGACATGGAACCCCGAGTGAGCTGAGACGCGCGAGGGCGCGATGCCGCTGACGCTCCGCGATGTCTATCGGAAGCCCGGCCACCGCCGAGAGGCCCACAACCTCCGTAAGCGGTCCGCGTCGGGTGAGAGTCAGGGGTTTCAGACCCGAGGGCTCGATCGTTCCCTCGACCACCCCTCCCCCTCTCGGGTAGAAGCCCCACCGCCCGAGTCTGAGCGACACCCGTAAGCCCATGCCTTGAAGCGTGGGGAGGAGGACCTGTTCGACGTAGGGAAATGGAGGGCTCCACGGGACGTGTGTCCCGCCGGTGATGGTAATGTGCGATACGGCAGGCGCGAAGGCCAGTGGGACCAGGACCGCCTGTAGCACGAGAGAGATGGCCCCCGCGGTGCCCACATCCCACCGATAGGCTCCGTGGGCAATCTGCGTGGGGACGAATCGGAGCGAGATCGACCCGATCGCCGCCCCCTCGACCTCAGCCCTGGTGATCTCGGCCAGTGCCTTGATGCCGGCCAGGTGCTGCGCCTGAAGTCCCGGGTTCCTGCGTCCAGCGCGGATCTTCTCGATCAGCACCGGCCGGTCCATCACGGTACTCAACGCCAGGGCAGTTCGGAGGATCTGCCCTCCACCTTCCCCGTAAGATCCGTCGATCGTCAGCATCGTCGCGCGATCGAGAATCCACCACCATGCCCTGGCCTACCGCCCGGCATCCACAGGAATCACGCCACCCGGCCCTACCCTTTTGCCTTCTCGGCGACCTTCTCCAAGAAGCGGCTCTTCGTGACGATGAAGCGTTCGTGGGTGCACTCGCTGATCTTTTCCTTTTCGTCGTACGCCTCGACGGCGAAGACCAATTTCCGCCCATCGACCTCCTTCAAGGTGGCCGTCACCCGGACCATCATCCCGATCGGAGTCGCCACGAGATGCTTCAGGTCGATGCGCGTCCCGAGGGTGATCATGCCTGGATCCAGTTGATCCTGGACCGCGAGAACCGCCGCCTCCTCGCTCCATTCGCAGAGAAGGGGGGTGGTAAAGACGTCGATCCCGGGATTCCCATGCTTGTCCGCCGAGTGTTCCGGCTCAACCCGCCGCTTGATGGTGTGGCTTGACCCGACCTTCGGTGCCATGTGTCCCCTCCTGTTGTCCCGGTGAGACCTCCACGCCACGCGCCCGTTTCTACCATCCGGCGTGAGGCCTGTCAACGGCGAAGGCGCCCGCCTGCGCTCCAAATGCCTTGACAAGCGCAGGACCAGCTTCTACAGTGTGGGCGCCTGGAACGAGGTGCCGTTTTCGCCAGCCAAAAAGGAGGGCGCTCCCCGTGAAGCCGAAAGTGCTGATCACGCGGATGCTCCCCCAGCCCGCCCTCGACATCGCCCTCAAGCATTGCAACGTGGACTTGAACCGGCGCGACGTCCGATACGCAAAGAAGCAGCTCATACGGCGCCTGAAGGGAAAGGCAGGGATGATCTGCCTTCTGACCGACACCATCGACGCCGAGGTGCTCCGCAGGAACCCCCATCTGAAGGTCATAAGCACCGTTGCCGTCGGGCTCGACAACATCGACGTGCAGGCGGCGACGCGATACGGCATCATGGTCACCAACACCCCGGGTGTCCTGACCGAGACCACAGCCGAGTTTGCCTGGGCCCTGATGCTGGCCACGGCTCGGCGGGTGGTGGAAGCCGACCGGTTCGTCCGGGCCGGGAAGTGGAAAGAATGGATGCTCATGGGGTTTCTCGGGCGGGACCTGTACGGCAAGACGTTGGGCATCTGCGGCCTCGGGCGGATCGGGTCGGC
>JAKEGQ010000015.1 GCA_022615475.1 Candidatus Methylomirabilota bacterium
CCCTCGCGGGGATCGAGATCGAGGAGGATGGTGAGGTCCGGAATGAGGCCGCCGGTGGCGAGTCGGTTCATTGTCGCGACGCGCCTCAGGTCCAGGCCCCGCCCGTACCCCTGGTAGGCGACGGTGGCATCGGCGAATCGATCGCTCACGACGATGATTCCCGCCTCAAGGGACGGGCGAATGCACTCGCGACTGAGTTGGGCCCGCGAGGCCAGGTAGAGGAAAAGTTCGGCCTCAGCCGCCATCTCCTGATCACGGGTCATGAGCAGCATGGACCGAATCGCCTCGCCGAGGGATGTCCCTCCGGGTTCTCGGGTCTCCATCAGGGGCTGCCCGGCTTGCCGCAGGCTCGCGGCCAAGCGTCGAAGCTGCGTGGTTTTGCCCGAGCCCTCGACGCCTTCGAATGTGAAGAACAGACCGCGCATCCTCTTCTGCTTCTACTCTCTTTTTGGCGCTGGACCCTTTGCCCGACGTTCCATGACCTGCTTGGCCGCCCGCGAGACCGCGGCAGGGATGTTGCGATCCCCGGCCAAGAACTTGAGTTCCCTGTCGGTGAGATTGGGAAGCCCGAGACCCAACGAGACCCCCACGGGGGTTTTCGGGTTGTGGAGGAGGCCGGTGACGATCTGCTTATTCGCGCGGAATCGCCTGATGTTGGCGATGGCCCTGAGAACCTTGTCAGAGATGTCCCGCATCTGCACGATGGTGGCAATCTCGTCTTCGCTGATGCGCGGGCTATTCACCACCTCGAGGGCGATCATGTCGTTGGGGTCCTTGATCAGGATCATCCGCGCGTCCTTATTCCCCTTCTTCGCCAGGGCCAGCTTCTGCCCCGTGTTCATCTCCCGGATCAACTGGAAGAGGGTCTTCTTGCGCTCGCGCTCCTCCTTCGTGGTCTCGTGCAGGATCCATTGCACTCTGCGGCGGTCCGGTTCGGTCAGGATGGGGTTCTTGAGGAGGGCCTGGCCCACGGCGGGGTTGTGGAAGAGGAAGACGCGATCCTCCAGCAGTTGAGCCGCCACCGAAGCGGGCGCCCGCTCCGCCATATAGATCATGGCGGGGAGAGGGGTCACGGGATTCGCGACGAGGAGCTTCCAGAGCTCTTCGTCACCGGGGAATTTGGCGGGCAACTCCTCGAGGAGCCGGGGTTCTGTCTCTTCCGATTGGGCGAGGCGGGTGGCCTCATCGCGGTTGAGCGCGGACGGAGTCGGAGTGGCGCTCGGATCGCTCATGAGCCTAGCTCACGTGCAAGTATTGGACCGACGGCGCCGATCAAAAGCCCCACCTCGTCCTCGCGGACAGTTCGCATATCGAGGAGGACTTTCTCCCCTTTGATGCGCGCCACCACAGCCGGATCCGCATCCCTGAGCAGGGCCTCCAATCGATGCGGGGACACCTCGGACCTCTGAAGCGCGACGCAATACGTGGGGAGGCCCTGGGCAGGGAGCGCCCCCCCGCCCACCTCAGACCACTGCTCCTCGACGGTGACGCGGACCGACGGATGCGCCTGCGCCTGCAAGTCACCCCGCACCCGCTCCGCGCGCTGCTCGATCTGGTCGAGCGGGCAGGTGATCATGGCCAGGGCGGGAATGGCATTGAGACCCCCTTCCCCTTCTAGGTAGCCTCGGAGGGTCGCCTCGAGGGCCGCGAGGGAGAGTTTATCGATGCGCACCGCTCGCGCCAGTGGGTTTTTCCGTAGGCGCTCGATCATCAGCCTGTTCCCCACGATGAGTCCCGCTTGGGGGCCTCCGAGGAGCTTGTCTCCGCTGAACGTGATCAGATCGACCCCACTCCGAAGGGTCTCCTGGACGGTGGACTCCCCCTTGAGGCCGAATGGGGCGAGATCGGCGATGGCGCCGCTGCCCATGTCCATCATCACTGGGAGGGCCCGGCGCCGGCCCAGCGCCACCAGGTCCCCGAGGGGGACGTCGCTGGTAAAGCCGACAATCCGAAAGTTGCTGGGGTGCACCTTTAGGAGGAGGGCTGTCTTCTCGCCGATCGCCTGTTCGTAATCTTTGAGGCGGGTCCGGTTCGTGGTGCCCACCTCCCTGAGGACCGCCCCCGCCTTTCGCATGACGTCCGGGATTCGGAAGGAGTCTCCGATCTCGATCAGCTCCCCCCGAGAGACTACCACCTCGCGGCCTTCGGCGAGCGTATTGATGCTCAGCAGGACGGCGGCGGCGTTGTTGTTTACCGTAAGGGCCCCCTCGGCTCCCGTGAGGCGAGTGAGAAGGCCCTGGACGTGCCCTTGCCGAGAGCCTCTGGCGCCTTGGGGCAGATCGAATTCCAAGGTCGAGTAGTGCTGCGCGACCTCTTGGAGGCGGGCCAGCGCCTCAGGAGAAAGCGGGGCCCGGCCGAGGTTCGTGTGGAGGATTACCCCGGTGGCGTTGATCACCCGGCGCAGGCTTGGGCGGGCCAGGTCCAGGACCTTCCGGCAAATCTGCCCCAGGAGAGTGGAAAGATCGGGGACAAAGGTCTCAGTTCCCTGGCGGAGGAGGGCCAGAATCTTTTGTCGGTGCTCCTCGAGGGTCTCCCGGACCGCCTCGATCACCGTCCACCGGGGATGCACCTCGAGGAGCTTCTGGATGAC
>JAKEGQ010000142.1 GCA_022615475.1 Candidatus Methylomirabilota bacterium
CAGGCGATCACTGACCGGACCATCCTGGTGAGCATCATCGCTGCGCACAACGAGATCGGGACGATCCAGCCCCTCGCCGAGATCGGGCGGATCTGCAAGGCCCATGGAGTCTTGTTCCACTCCGATGCGGCACAGGCCCTGGGAAAGATCCCTCTGCGGGTTGATGAAATTCATGTGGATCTCCTCTCCTTCTCGGCCCACAAGCTGTATGGGCCCAAGGGGGTGGGGGCGTTGTATGTCCGCAATGTCCGGCCCGCCGTCAAGCTGATCCCTCTCATGGACGGCGGTGGCCAAGAGCGGGGGCGCCGGTCGGGGACGCAGAACGTCCCGGGGATCATCGGCTTTGGCAAGGCGTGCGAGGTGGCCTCGCGCGTGATGGCCGGAGAGGCTGAGCGCCTGACGAAGCTACGGGAGCGCTTGAAAGCGGGGATCTCTCAGCGGATGGATGGCGTCTACCTGAACGGGCATCCAGAGCGGCGCCTGCCCGGGAACCTGAATCTGAGCTTTGCCCGGGTCGAAGGGGAAGCGCTCCTCCTGAGCATGAAGGATGTCGCCATCTCCTCGGGCTCCGCCTGCACGTCGACGCGCATGGAGCCCTCCTACGTCCTTCTTGCCTTGGGGGTGGGCGAGGAGCTGGCCAGCGCCAGCATCCGTTTTGGTCTCGGACGGTGGAGCACCGAGGAAGAGGTCGATTTTACCATCGAGAAACTGCAAGAGCGCGTGGGGCGGCTTCGGGCTATGTCGAGTGGTTGGCCCGCGGCCGTAGAACGCATGGCGGGTGCCCGAGAGGCATCTGCGTGACCTCGAGGAACTGAGGAGACATTCAGGCAACGAGGAGGTTCAAGGGACGATGATAACCATAACAAGTGCGGCGGCAGCAAAGCTGAAAGAGCTGATAGCGAAGGAAGGGACTGAAGGGCAGGGGCTGCGCGTCCGGGTGATGGGCGGCGGCTGCTCCGGCTACCAGTATCAGATGGCCTTTGACGCCCCCCGGGAGGGGGACCGTGTCATCGAGCATGACGGAGTCAAGGTGGTGATCGACTCCAAGAGCCTGCTCTTCCTGGCTGGAACGGAAATCGACTATCAGGAGGGGCTGATGGGGGCCGGCTTCGCCATCAAGAACCCGAACTCGAAAGGCTCCTGCGGCTGCGGCCAGTCGTTTCAGGCGTAAGATCATCCGTGCTGGGGGTATCCCGGTGAAGATTGAGATGCTCCATGGGGAGCGAGAGGACCGGGCAGTTGAAGAGGAGATCAGGCGCGGCGTCCTCTTCACAACCCTGGAGAAGATGCTCAATTGGGCGCGGAGCTCCTCTCTCTGGCCGGCCACCTTCGGGCTCGCATGCTGCGCCATCGAAATGATGGCCACCGCCGCGTCTCGATTCGATCTCGCCCGATTTGGGGCCGAGGTCTTTCGCGCCTCCCCCCGCCAGGCCGACCTGATGATTGTCTCTGGCCGGGTCAGCAAGAAGATGGCCCCGGTGCTCAGGCGGGTGTACGACCAGATGCCCGAACCCAAGTGGGTGATTGCCATGGGGGCGTGCGCCTCCTGCGGCGGGATCTTCAACGACTACGCCATCGTGCAGGGGGTTGATAAGATCGTGCCGGTGGATGTGTACGTGCCCGGGTGTCCGCCACGCCCGGAACAGTTAATCCACGGCATCATGCTGCTCCAGCAAAAGATCGCAAAGGAACGTCACCGGCCAGAGGATCTGCTGAACCTGCCCTGGCGGCGGCAGGGCGCATGAACATCGGGAAAACAGCGCACCCCACCGGGAGAGTCTTGTGAGCGAGGAGAAAACAATGACCACGCATACCGAAACTCCACCCCGCCCGCAGGTGCCCAAGCGCACCGAAGAGCTGGACGAGGTGGTGATCCGTTTTGCCGGGGACTCAGGGGACGGAATGCAACTCGCCGGAATGCAGTTTACCAACGAGACGGCAGTGGCGGGCACGGACCTCGCGACGTTGCCCGATTTCCCCGCCGAGATCCGGGCCCCCGCCGGGACCCTCTTCGGCGTGAGCGGCTTTCAGATCAACTTCAGCAGCCACGACATCTTTACCCCCGGAGACAACCCCGACGTCCTGGTCATGATGAATCCGGCAGCGCTCAAGGTGAATCTCCGGGATCTCAAGCCGGGTGGGATCATCATCGCCGATACAGCGGAGTTTACCGAAAATAATCTCAAGAAGGCCGGCTACGCCACCAATCCCCTTGAGGACGGCTCTCTCGCCAAGTATCAGGTCTTCCCGGTGGACATCACCCAGATGACCCTGCGGGCGGTGGAGGGGCTGAACCTGAATACCAAGGTGGCGACCCGGTGCAAGAACTTCTACGCCCTGGGACTGACCTCGTGGTTGTTCACCCGGCCCATCGACCCGACGATCCGCTGGATCGAGGGCCGGTTCAAGAAGACGCCGGAGCTGGTCGATGCCAACATCCGAGCCCTCAAGGCGGGGTACCACTTCGGCGAGACGGCCGAAATGTTCGCCGTCCAGTATGAGGTCAAGCCGGCCCGTCTGGTCCCGGGAAAGTACCGGAACATCACGGGGAATTCGGCCACCGCATTGGGCTTCATCGCGGCGGCGGAGCGGGCCGGGATCCCCCTCTTCCTGGGCAGCTATCCAATTACTCCGGCCAGCGACATCCTCCACGAGATCGCGAGCTACAAGAATTTCAATGTGTATACCTTCCAGGCGGAGGATGAGATCGCAGCAGTGGGGGCGGCGCTCGGGGCGGCGTATGGAGGGGCCATCGGGATCTGTACCACGAGCGGCCCGGGGATGCTGCTCAAGCAGGAAATGATCAATCTGGCGGTGATGGTGGAGCTTCCGCTCATCATCGCCGACATTCAGCGTGCAGGTCCCTCGACCGGCATGCCGACCAAGACCGAGCAGGCGGACCTGTTGATGGCCATATACGGGCGGGCCAGTGAATCCCCCGTGGTCGTCCTGGCCCCGGCGACTCCCGGCGAGTGCTTCTTCATGGCCTTCGAGGCGGTGCGGCTCGCCGCCAAGTATATGGTCCCGGTGATCTATATGTCCGACGGCTATCTGGCCAACGGGGCCGAGCCTTGGAAAATCCCGAAGGTGAGCGAGCTTCCCCAGATCGATGTCCAGTTCCGTACCAATCCCGAGGGGTTCCAACCCTATCTTCGGGACCCGGAGACGTTAGCCCGTGCCTGGGTGAAACCGGGGACACCCGGGCTCGAGCATCGGATCGGGGGCCTGGCGAAGGAAGATGTCACCGGTCATGTGAGCTATGATCCGATCAATAATGAAAAGATGGTGCGGCTGCGTGCGGAGAAGGTTGCCCGCGTCGCGATGGATATCCCCCGGACCGACGTTCACGGCGATCCCTCCGGGAAGCTCCTCGTCATCGGGTGGGGGAGCACCTATGGCGCCCTCGTGGAGGCGGTTGAGCGGGTGCGCGCCCAGGGGAAATCGGTCTCCCATGTCCACCTCCGGTATCTCAATCCGCTGCCGCCCGATCTCAAGGAGATCATCCGCCGCTTCGAGACCGTCCTGGTGGCTGAGTTGAACACGGGGCAGCTCTTGAAGATCATCCGGGCGGAATATCTCGTGGATGCCAAAGGGATGAACAAGATCCAGGGGTACCCCTTCAAGGTGAGCGAGCTCATGCAGAAGATCCAGGAAATTCTTGGAGGAATAAAATGAGTGAGGCAGCAACGCCGACGCTGAAATTGACCCGTAAGGATTTCATGTCGGACCAGGAGGTTCGCTGGTGCCCGGGCTGCGGGGATTACGCCATCCTGGCGCAGATGCAAAAGGTCCTGCCCGAGTTGGGCATTCCCCGGGAACGGCTGGTTTTCGTCTCCGGGATCGGCTGCGCGAGCCGCTTCCC